>JAOPUY010000261.1 GCA_025963265.1 Frankiales bacterium
GGCGGATCACCCTGCCGACCATCAAATGGGCCTTGATGTACGGGGTCGTCCTCAGTTTGGCCCGCTCGATCGGCGAGTTCGGCGCGGTCCGGGTGGTATCGGGCAACATCAGCGGGCAGACTCAGACCGTGCCGCTCCTCGTCGACCAACACGCCGAACAGTTCGAAAACGGCGCGTATCAGTTGTCCGTCGTGCTGATCCTGGTCGCTGCGCTGTGCATCGTCGGGATCTCGTTCCTGCGGCCCAAGGAAGAACGCTGATGGGAAGCTGCCTCCTGGCCGACCACGGCGCACGTGACCTCTTAGCGATAGGCGACCGATGGGTATAACAGCCCTGCACATCAACAAGCGCTTCGGCGACTTCGTGGCCCTGGACGACGTCAACTTGGACGTGCCCAGCGGCCAGCTGACGGCGCTGCTCGGTCCGAGCGGGGGCGGCAAGTCCACGCTGCTGCGCATCGTCGGCGGGCTCGAGGAGGCCGATAGCGGGTCAGTTGTCATCGACGGCGTCGAGGCGACCGGCCTGCCCGCGCAACGCCGCAACGTCGGATTCGTCTTCCAGCACTACGCCGCGTTCAAGCACCTGTCGGTGTACCGCAACGTGGCCTTCGGGCTCGAGATCCGCAAACGCCCGAAGGCGGAGATCGCCCGACGCGTGGGTGAGCTGCTGGAGCTGGTGCACCTCGACCAGTTCGCCGACCGGCTGCCCTCGCAGCTGTCCGGCGGCCAGCGCCAGCGGATGGCCCTAGCTCGGGCGCTGGCCGTGGAGCCCAAGGTGCTGCTGCTGGACGAGCCGTTCGGCGCCCTGGACGCCCAGGTCCGCAAGGAGCTGCGCGACTGGCTGCGCCGGCTGCACGACGAGGTCCACGTGACCACCGTCTTCGTCACGCACGACCAGGAGGAGGCCCTGGAGGTCTCGGACTCCATCGTCGTCATCAACCACGGGCGGATCGAGCAGGTCGGCTCGCCCAATGACCTCTACGACCATCCTGAGAACGACTTCGTGATGCGGTTCCTCGGGCCGGTGACGACCTTGAACGGGGCGCTGGTGCGCCCGCACGACATCGAGGTGCTCAGCCAGGACCTGGTCGGCTCGGTGCCGGCCAAGGTGACGCGGCTGATCCGGATCGGCTTCGAGGTCCGGGTCGAGCTGACCTGCGGCTCCGGCGCGGACCCGTCCGAGACGCAGCCCTGGGTGCAGTTGACCCGCGGGCAGGCCGACGCGCTTGACCTGGCCGAGGGCAGCCAGGTCTGGTTGCGGCCGGCCCGGCACGCCTCCACGCTGGCCTCGCCCGCCTGACGTCCGGCCGCTGTCGCGCCTGCTTGCCTGACGTCCGCCTGCCTGTCGCGCCTGCCTGACGTCCTTCGAACCGGGCGAGCGGGCGGGGCGAGATACCTGCGATTGTTCGTAACTCGGCGTTCGAGCGAGCTTAACCTCGCCCCCCTAGTGTGGGTTTTGGGCCAGCCGTGACTCGTCACGGACCGGCCACCATTGTGTGGTCCTCCGGGACAACGTGGGAACGCAATGGCATCGCAATGCGGTAGCTCCGCCCCGTGATCTGCCCAGCGGCAGGCATGGGGCGGTGCTGCGTCTCCTCCGGCGCTGCTGTCCTGAGCGCTGCTGTCCTGGGCGCTGCCGGTTCTCGCCATGCCCGGGCTGCGGAATCCTCGCTTTCTCTGCAGGTTTTGGGAGAATGGCGGCATGGAGATCTCAGCGAAGAGCGACTACGCCGTCCGTGCCCTGCTCGAGCTCGCCGAGAAGGCTCCGAACTTAGTCAAAATTGACGTCATCGTGGGCGATCAGCAACTGCCGCGCAAGTTCGTGGAGGCGATCCTCGGAGACCTGCGCCGGGCCGGGATCGTCCGTTCGATGCGCGGAGCCGATGGCGGTTACGCCTTGGCCCGGCCGGCCACTGAGATCTCCATCGGTTCGGTGATCCGGGCGGTGGACGGTCCGCTGGCCGAGGTGCGGGGGCTGCGCCCGGACGAGATGAACTACACGGGGTTGGCCGAGCACCTGCCCGGGTTGTGGATCGCGGTGCGGGCGGCCCTGCGCAAGGTGCTGGATGAGACCTCGCTGCAGCAGCTGCTCACCGGCAAGATGCCGCTCCACGTGCGCAAAATGATCGAGGACCCCAGCTCCTGGACCCGCCGCACCATTTAGCCAGCCGGCGCTGCCAGCTATTTCGTGCGTGGTTTGCTCGATTTTCAGCCGCGAACCGACGAAACGACGCACGAAACACGCGGTCAGCGGCGACTGTCCACAATTTCCGCCGACCCGGCTCGTCAACGGCGGACACCGGACAGGCTTAGGGGATGGCGAGAATCCCCGCTCAAGCGGCCGACCAATTCGGGCTGTTCACCGCCGCGCAGGCCCTGCAAGCGGGCTGGTCCCGCGCCGCACTGACGCGCGCTGGCGCCTCCGGCCGGCTCGAGCGGGTGCGGGCTGGCGTGTACCGCCGGCCCGACGGCACTGGATGCCGGGCAGCTGCTACCGGCTCTCCCGGTAACCATGAGCGACTGAGGACCGCCTGCAAGCTGGCCGGCGCCGCGGCCGCGCTGAAGATCACCGGCAGCGTGATCAGCCACGAGGCGGCAGCGGTGATCCACGAGTTGCCGCTGCTCGGCG
>JAOPUY010000264.1 GCA_025963265.1 Frankiales bacterium
TCCGCGCCCTGGTCGCGCCTGGCACCCGTCGCCGGGTGACCGTGTGCACCTCTTGCCTGAAGGCCGGCAAGGTCACCCGGGCCTAGTCCGTCCGCACTTGCGCTGAGGGCCGGCATCCACTGGATGCCGGCCCTCAGTCGTTTGTCTTCATCGGAAGTGCTCGTGGCCGCCTTCGGACCAGCGCAGGCCGTCGACCCTGACTCCGCTGCCCTCTCGGACCAGGCCGACCGCGGTCCACTCGGGGGGCAAGGACGCGAAGTTCGGGAACGTCGCCACGAGCGCGTAGTCGTCGCCGCCGGTCAGCACCCAGGTCATCGGGTCGACGTTGAGCGCCGAGGCCACGTCTCGCACCTTGGAGTTCGGCGTCAGCGCCTCCCCCCGCAAATCGATCCGCACGTTGCTGGCGTCGGCGATGTGCCCGAGATCGGCGATGAGCCCGTCCGAGACGTCGGTCATGGCCGTCGCCCCCAGATCGGCCGCTTGCAGCCCCTGCGCGTACGGCGGTTCAGGCCGGCGGTGGGCGTTGACGATCTGGACGGGCGAGCGGAAACCCCTCGACAGCACGGCGAAGCCGGCGGCCGCCCAGCCGAGACGGCCGCAGACAGCGACGATGTCGCCGACGTGCGCGCCGGACAGCAGCACCGGCTGACGCTCGCCCAGCTCGCCGAGCGCCGTGACCGCCAACACGATCTGATCGCTCGCGCTCACGTCCCCGCCCACCACGACCGCGCCGACCTGCGCGCACTCTTCGATGAGCCCGGCCAGCAGGCCGTCCACCCAGCTCAGCTCGAGCTCGCCGGGAGCGGCCAAGCCGACTAGCAGTGACGTCGGCTGCGCCCCCATGGCGACGATGTCGGAGAAGCTGCGGGCAGCCGCCTTGTGCCCGATGTCGTTGGCCGTGGACCAGTCCCGCCGGAAGTGCCGGTTCTCCAGCAACAGGTCGGTGGAGGCCACCACCCGGCCGTCCGGGGTGGCCACGACCGCCGCGTCGTCGCCCGGCCCGACCAACGCTTGCGGCCCAGATTTCAGCGCCGCGGTGATCCGGCGGATGAGGCCGAACTCACCTGCGTCGGCGATTGTTCTCGGCTCAGAAATTCGACCCGCCTCCAGTGCGTACAGTTTCAAGCGCCATGACGACGGCTGAGCGCGACAGCGTTCAGCCAGAGAATCTTCACATGTCCGCGGTAGCGGCCTGCGATAGGTTCTCACCGGCCGATAGCGATCGGCCGCCGGACCCATCGCGAGCCCAACCGCCGCCATCGTCGACGAAAGGACCCATTGTGTCCGAACCGGTCTCATCGACTGCCACCGCACCGGCCTCCCCGGCCGTGCACGCCTACATCCTGATCCAGACGGAGGTGGGCCAGGCGGCGGCGGTCGCCGGCCAGATCGCCGCGATTGCCGGGGTGGTCCTGGCTGAGGACGTCACCGGACCGTACGACGTGATCGTGCGAGCCGAGGCGGCCAACGTCGACGAGCTCGGCCGCCTGGTCGTCGCCCGGGTCCAAGGGGTCAGCGGCATCACCCGGACCCTCACCTGCCCGGTCGTGCATCTCTAAGAGCCGCGCAACCCCAGGAGGCTGCCGCGCGCAGGAGAATTGATGAGGTCCTCGATGAACGAATCGCCCCGCCGGCCGAGCGAAGCTTCGCCGGCGCCGCCGGACCCGGCCCGCTCCCGGCGTCGGCGCAACGCGCTGATCGCGACCTCGGTCGCGCTGCCGGTGACGGTCGTGCTGGCCTTCGCCTTCACCGCCGGCGGTTCGGGCGACGGGGGCAAGACGAGCACCGGGCCGCTGCCGGCCGTCGTCATCAGCGCTCCCCCGAGCCCGGACGACGCCACTCAGGCCGCCTGCGTCAAGGTGTTCGCCCAGTTGCCGGTCCAGTTGGAGGGCCTCAACCCCCGCAAGACCGACGCCGACTCATCCTTCGTCGCCGCGTGGGGCGATCCCCCGATCACGTTTCGGTGCGGCGTGAGCAAGCCCGCTGTGTTCGGCACGCCGGCCGCGGCCCAACTCATCGACGTCGACGGCGTGATCTGGCAGCCCGACCCGCAGAAGGACGTGGTCGTCTACACCGCGGTCGACCGCAGCGTCTACATCGAGGTGACGGTGCCCACGGCGCAGACCCAGCCCCTCACCGATGTGGCCCCGGCGGTCAGCGCCCTACCGCAGGTCTGCACGGCCAGCGACGCCGCCGGCAACCCGACTAACCCCAAGCTGAAGATCTGCGGCTCCTGAGCTCACTTTTGAGCCCGAGCCAGGGCGGTCGCGATCAGCCGGTCGATCAACTCGGCGTAGCCGACACCGGTCTCGGCCCACATCTTCGGGTACATCGAGATCGGCGTGAAGCCGGGCATGGTGTTGATCTCGTTGACGATGAGCTCGCCGGCGTCAGTCAGAAAGAAGTCCACCCGGGCCAGCCCGCCGCAGTCGAGCGCGCTGAACGCGCGGCAGGCCGCCTGTTGGATTCGCGCCACCGCACTGGCCCCGACGTCGGCCGGGATGTCGAATTCGCAGGCGTCGTCGAGGTATTTGGCGTCGAAGCTGTACCAGTCGAAGTCCGGATGGAGCCGGATCTCGGCTGGCAGCGAGGCGCTCACCGCGCCGTCGGCGTCCTGCAAGACGCCGCATTCGATCTCGCGACCGAGCACCGCCGCCTCGATGAGCGCCTTGGAATCATGCTCGAAGGCCAGCGCCAACGCCTCGTCAAGCTGAGCGAGCTCCGTCACTCGGGTGATCCCGACGCTGGAGCCGGCCCGGGCCGGTTTGACGAACAGCGGCAGGCCGAGCGCACGCACCGCGTCGGCGTCGGGTTGCTCGCCCCGGCGCAGGACGAGGTAGCGGCCGACGTTCAAACCGGCCGCC
>JAOPUY010000281.1 GCA_025963265.1 Frankiales bacterium
GGCCGAGATGGAGTGACAGACATGGGGACAGACTGCCGCTGACCCGGCGGCGGGCCAACGATGCAGGCTTCAGTTCGGGCTTCCGGCTCACCCACCGCCGGCCTGGGGGCTAGCCGGTAGTTCAGCGCCGGTCGACGGGCACGGTGACCTGCAGACGGGTCCCCGCTGCGGCCGCGCTCTCGATCTCGATCTTTCCACCGAAGGCTTCCACCCGGTCCCGGAGACCGATTAGTCCAGAGCCTTTGGCCGGATCTGCTCCGCCGACGCCGTCATCGCGGACGGAGAGTCGGACGACGGCGTCCACCACCTTGAACTCGATGCGGACCAATGACGCGTGCGAGTGCTTCGCCGCGTTCGTGAGCGCCTCAGAGACGACGTAGTACGTGGCGACCTCGAGCCAGTCCGGCAACCGGTGGCTGGCCCCCAGATCGAGTTCGACCGGGATCGCCGAGCGACGGGCGAGCATCCTGATCGCCGCCTCGATTCCGCCCTTGGACAGGATCTCCGGGTGTACCCCGCGCGATATCTCCCGTAATTCGTCCCCGATCTCGTTCACGTTGTTGACCGCGCCGACCAATTGCGCGTTGAGATCGGCTAGTTCGACGGGCGCCATCGCCAGTGCCACCCGAAGCTCGAGCCCGAGGGCGATGAGACGCTGCTGGGCGCCGTCGTGCAAGTCGCGTTCGATGCGACGGCGAGCCTGATCGGCGGAGGAGACCACGCGGGCCCGGGAGGCGGCGAGCTCGTCCCGGCTCTCGGCGTTGGCGATCGCCGTGGCGACGAGGTCGCTGAAGTCAGCGACGCGCGCCTCGGTGTCGGAGGGCAGCGGCCGCTCCCGGTTCGAGCCCACGATCATCACCCCCCACGCCCGGCCCTCGACCGTGATCGGCGTTTCCACCGCTGAGCGGGCGGCGGTCTCGCCTAGGTCGGCGCGGAGGGGGCCCGAGCCGTCGCGGTCCCAGTTGGCCACCACGGTGATCGCGCCGTCGGCGCCGTAGCGGTGCATCGTGGTGCTGTCGACCCCGAGCAGTTCGCCGGCCACCTGGCAGACCGCGGCGAGCAGCTCCTCCGGTGGTGTGCCCCGGGCTACGAGCGTAGCGACCCGGCGCAGCGCGGCCTGTTCGTTGGCCAGGCGGGCCAGCTGGTCGATCAACACTCCGACCGCGGTTCCCACGACTGCGCCGACGACCACGAACGCGGTCAACGCGACCCAGTCGGCAGACGGGTGGATGCCCAGGGTGTCGTAGGGGGGTGTGAAGAAGAAGTCGGCCGCTCCGAACCCGATGAGGGCGGCGGTGAGCGCGGGCCGCGCCCCGCCGATCGCCGCGGTGATGACGACGAGCAGCAGTGTCCAGAGCAGGACGCTGGCCAGTCCGACCGTCGCCCGGACCGGCACCAGGGCAACTGCGATGAGCGCGGGGCCGACGATTGCGACCACCCAGTTCGCCGTGCGCCAGCGTCCGGATCGCCGCTGTAGTGAGGCGTCGAGGAGACGTCGCACCAGTGTGTTCACTGGGCCACCGTAACCCGAGATCGATCCCCAACCCAGGACCGAGCCCGGCCGCTCAGCGGTACCGATCAGCACGCTCGAGCGCCGAAAATTGCTACTAGCTGCAACGCGGCGGCGCGGGGCCCGTGCCATGGTTGTCTGATGCGTTGCCTGCTTGTCGATGACAGTGTCGCCTTCCTCGAGACGGCGACTGCGCTGCTGCGGCGCGAGGGCCTCACAGTGGTCGGCGTGGCCTCGAACAGCGTCGAGGCCCTCGGACAGACGCGCGCGCTGGGACCGGATCTCATCCTCGTCGACGTCGGACTCGGCGACGAGAGCGGCTTTGACCTCGCGCAGCTGCTGGCCCGGGACGAACACGGCGCGAACGCAGCCGTCATCCTGGTCTCCGCGGGCGCCGAAACGGACTACGCGGAGCTGATCGCCGAGAGCCCGGCGGCCGGATTCGTGGCGAAGTCGGAGCTCTCGGCGCAGGAGATTCGCCGGGTCCTCGGCCGTGCGTCCTGAACGACGTCCGCGGCTGTTCAGGACCTTCCAGCTGGCAGGGGGGTGGTTTTGACGGTGGCTATGACGACGTCGGCCGCGCCCGGGATGAGGCTTGACCTCCAACCGCGTTCACGAGCTGCAGGAGGAGGTCGGCATGCGCATCGTCATAGCAATCGGCGGGACCGCGCTGTTACGGCAAGGGGAAAGACCAGATTCCAGCGTTCAGCGCTGGCATGTCTCCCAGGCGGCGTACGCGTTGGCGCCATTGGCGGCCGATCATCAATTGGTGATCAGCCATGGGTACGGACCGCAGTTGGGTCGGCTGGAAGTCGAGACCGAGGGCGACAGCACGCTGTCCTGGCCGTACCCGCTGGACGTTCTCGGAGCTCAGGCGCAGGGGATGGTGGGGTATTGGTTTGTTCAGGAGCTCCATCGAGCCGGCATCCAGTCGCCGCTGGCCGCACTCATCACGCAGACGATGGTCGACCCCGCCGATCCCGGCTTCCGAACGCCGAGTGAGTTCGTCGGCTCTGGTTACACGCGCGACCAGGTCCAGCTGTGGGCCGGCGCCCTGGGCTGGAGCTTCGGGTTCGACGGGCAGAGCTGGCGGCGCGTCGTGCCTTCGCTGCGACCGGTCGCCATCAGGGAGATCGAGACCATTCGAACGCTCGCTGACGCCGGCACCACCCTCGTCTGCGGTGGTGGCGGCGGCGTTCCAGTGGCCAGTGCCGAGGACATCCTGGGCGGACTCGATGCGGTCGTGGACAGCGATCTGGCCGCAGCGCTGCTGGCCGTGGAACTCGACGCCGACCGGCTGGTGTTCCTCACCGATGTCGACGCGGTCAAGTCCGACTACGGCACGCCCCGCGAGTCGAGCGTCGTACGAGCTAGCGCCAGCGACCTCGCCGCGATGAGCTTCGAGGGTTCAACCATGGGTCCGAAAATCCAGGCCTGCCTCGAGTTCAGCCAAGCGACCGGCCGACCGGCGGCAATCGGCGCGCTGAGCGAGGTGCGCGAGGTGCTCGCCGGCCGGGCCGGCACCACCGTGCTCCCCGGCACCACCGTGCTGCCCGGCGACGAGCGCGCACCGTTGGCCTCGGACTGCGCGTAGCGTTGCTGGCACCGACGCCTTTGGACTCGGGACCCGACCCGCCTCTGGCCTTGGTCCC
>JAOPUY010000302.1 GCA_025963265.1 Frankiales bacterium
CGCGGCCGGAGCACGGCTATTGCCTCGACGATGTGGCCCGGGGCCTGATCGTCACCGTGCGCCAGCCGGATCGGACGGCCGAAATGGACGCGTTGGCCCGAACCTACCTGCGGTTCATCGCCGATTCGCAGGCTCCGGACGGCCAGACCCACAACCGTCGGAGCCTCGACCGGCGTTGGCTGGACACCCCGAGCACCGAAGACTGCTGGGGACGAGCGCTGTGGGCGCTCGGCGTCACCGTCGCCGAGGAACCCGCGCTGGCGGCTGAGGCCCTCGCCCGCTTCGAGCTCAGCGCGTCCCGGCGATCGCCCTGGACCCGCGCGATGGCCTTTGCCGGACTGGGCGCGGCCGAGGTGCTTCGGACCCAGCCCGGCCACCGCCAGGCTCGCGCGTTGCTGGCCGCCGCCGCCGATGCGATCAGCCCGCCCGACCGCCATTCCAACCCGGCCTGGCCCTGGCCCGAGCCACGGCTGACCTACGCGAACGCCGCCCTGCCGGAGGTGCTCATCGCCGCCGGCCAGTTGCTGTCCCAGCCGCCCCGGCTGACCGAGGGTCTGGACCTGCTCGGCTGGCTGCTGGAGATCGAAACGAACGAGGGCCACGTCTCCCCGACTCCAGTCGGCGGGTGGAGCGCCGGCGAGCCTCGACCCGGTTTCGACCAGCAGCCGATCGAGGTCGCGGCCCTCGCCGAGGCCTGCGCCCGGGCCTACGCGGTGACCGACGACGCGTGCTGGCGGGCGGCCGTCTTGCGCTGCGCGCAGTGGTTCCTCGGTGACAACGACAGCGCCACGCCGCTCTGGGACCCGGTCAGCGGCGGCGGTTGCGACGGGCTGGAAGCCGACGGCCGCAACGAGAACCAGGGCGCGGAGTCGACGCTGGCGCTGATGTCGAGCTTCCAGCAGGCGCACCTCCTCCGTCCTCTCGTGCGCCGAACGCCGACCGTCCTGCGCGCGGACCCGGCCCGGGTCATCGCCCGGCTCTTCCTGCCCGGCCAGGAGACTCAGTCCCACGGCATCTCGCGGGCCGACGCGGTGATCGCCCGGGTGCTGGCCATGAGCGAGCTCGAGGTCGGCCAGACGCTGTCCCAGATCATGACCGACTTCGACGAACGGCACCCCGACCTCTCGGCGATCTTCGACGCGCACGCCGCCCGGGTGGCGCATCGGCTGCCGCCGGGAGCGCCCGTCGCCGACCAGCAGCGCCGCCTGATCGGGGCCTACTTCACCCAGGAGTACGCGATCGAGGCGGCCGCCCTGTTCAACCCGTCGCTGGTGGCCCACCCGGACCAGAGCGGCGCCGGCCCGGGCGAGCTGCGCGTCATCATGAGCGTGCGCGCGGTCGGCGAGGGCCACATCTCCAGCGTGGAGTTCCGCACCGGCACGCTGAGCCCGGACGGGGCGCACCAGGCGGTCACGCTCAGTTTCGACGAGCCGGGACGCCGGCTGAGCACCGGCGAAGCGCAGCCGGCCGCCCTATCGCGCGAGTTCGTCCGCCGGGCCCTCACCGAGCGGGTCGACGCCGACCGAGCCGAGCACCTGCTCAGCCTGTTGCCCTCGCGCTTCAGCGCCGAGGACTTGCAGGGCGCGCTGGCCAGCGTGCTGCGCGACAGCTTGACCCGCGGCAGCAGCGACGCCGTGCTGTCCCAGATCCGACGAATCGCAGCCTGCAACTACGAGCTTCAGTTCGACCCGGCCCGCCGACTGAGCGAGCGGGTGCTCTTTCCCTTCGCCCCTGATGAGAGCCACGGCATCGAGGACGCCCGGTTCACCGCGTTCACCGACGCCGCCGGCGACACCGAGTATTGGGCGACCTACACCGCCTTCGACGGCGCCGAAGTCGCCCCGCACCTGCTGCGGACGACCGACTTCGTGAGGTTCGAGAGCGTCCAGCTGATCGGTCCGGCGGCCAAGAACAAGGGCATGGCGCTCTTCCCGCGTCAGGTCGGCGGGCAGTACCTGGCGCTGTCGCGCTGGGATCGCGAGAGCATCGCCATCGCCCGGTCCGCGGACGGCGCCTGGTGGGGCGACGCGGTGACGGTCAAGGTGCCCGAGCAGGCCTGGGAGCTCATCCAGCTCGGCAACTGCGGGCCGCCGATCGAGACCGAGGCCGGCTGGCTGGTGCTCACCCACGGCGTCGGCCCGATGCGGCAGTACAGCATCGGCGCCATCCTGCTGGACCTGGCCGACCCGAGCGTGCTCATCGCGGCGTTGGACGGCCCGCTGCTGAGCCCGAGCGCCGACGAGCGGGACGGCTACGTCCCGAACGTCGTCTACTCCTGCGGCGCCCTGCGGCACGGGCAGACCCTGGTGCTGCCCTACGGCTGCAGCGATTCGAGCATCCGAGTGGCCATGGTCGACCTTGACCAGCTGTTGGCCCGGTTGCTGGGCGACTTGAGCGAACTGACCGAACTGAGATGTGAGTAACCCGACCCGGGGCGCCCGCCGCCCAGCGATGACGTAATCTAAACGAGATCTTTCGGCACCTGGTCCTTGATCCGTGAGGGCAACGAGAGATCACCGCCGAGTCGACAACAAGTGAACTCTAGGCGCGGGCCTCGGCCCGAGCCCCAGAGTTTTCGTCGAGCCGGGGACCCACGTTTCTGGGGTGAATCGGTGCGCTGCGCGAGTCGTGACACGGCTCCGGGCAGCCTGCCGTAGGGCGCCTTCCAAGCCCGAATCCGACAGCTAACTTGGTAGGCGGTCAAGTGGAAGAGGAGTTCCGCCAACAGTGGCGAAAGCTCGTACGCCGCGGCTAGCCCGCGTCCTGATAGGCACTGTCGTCATCGCCGCCGCACTGGTGGCTTCACCCCTGGCTGCTGGGGCCATGCCCAGCCTTGACTCGCCCGTGAGCACCGCGTCGAGCACCACGTCCGCGGAGGTCAGCGCGCCGGCCGAGCCGGCCACCGCCGGCGACGTGACCAGCCAGCTCGCAGCCCTGGCCACGTCGAATGAGAAGCTCACCGAGCAGTTCAACGCCGCGCAGACGGCGCTCGTGGCCGCGCAGACCCAGCTTCACGAGGCCAAGGTGGCGGCCGCGACGGCCACCAAGAAGCTCAAGGCGGCGCAGCGAGCCCTGGGCGCGCTGCTGGCTCAGCAGTACATGTCCCCCTCCTTCAGCCACACCGCCGCGCTGTTCACCAGCGACTCTGGGCAGGGCTACCTCGACCAGCTCCAATCGCTGCAGCAGGCCACCGCCCATCAGGACGACGTCGCTCAGGCCGCCGAGCAGGATTCGGCGACGGCCACCCGGGCTCAAGCCAGCGAGCAGACCGCATTCGACGCCGCCGTCGCGCAAAAGCGCGCGGTCAGCCAGCAGCGAGCCGCGCTGCAGGCCAAGGTCAGCCGGTACCAGACCGAGCTCGCCACCCTGACCGAAAACGAGCGGACGACCTTCCTGGGCACGAGCAACGCGACACCCTTGCAGGTGGCGGCGGCGCTGTCCAACTACACCGTGGGCGCCTCGGCGGCCGACGTCGTGGCCATCAAGGCCGCGCTGGCCGAATTGGGCAAGCCCTACATCTGGGCCGCCGCTGGCCCCGACTCGTTCGACTGCTCCGGGCTGACCATGTGGGCGTGGGCCAAGGCCGGCGTCTCGATGCCGCATCTGGCCGCCTCGCAGCAGAATCTCGGCACTCCGGTCGATCGCAGCGCCCTGCGGCCGGGCGATCTGGTGTTCTTCGGCTCGCCGGCCTATCACGTGGCCATGTACCTGGGCAGCGGCATGATCATCCAGGCGCCCAACTCCGGCGACGTCGTGAAGATCAGCCCATTGGCCAGCATGAGCGACTACAGCA
>JAOPUY010000305.1 GCA_025963265.1 Frankiales bacterium
AGCCGAACCGCCCGTCGCGGGGCAGCAGCTCGGCGGGAATCGGCGGGATCACGGGGGTGGGGCTCACCACGCCATCATCCCAGGCGCCGCCGACCGATTTCAGCATCAGCGCCGAGCGGTCTCGGCCGCCTGCTCGAGCAGACCGAGCAGCGTGGCCGGCGGTTGCGCTCCGGCCACCCCGATCGCGCGATCGGCGACGAAGGTCGGGACCGAGGTGACCCCGAGCTGCTGCGCCTCGATCAAGCTGCGGGCCACCGCCGCGGCCACCGCGGGATCGCTCGCCGCCCGTTCAATCGCCGCGTCGCTGAGGCCGGCCGCCGCACCGGCCCGGTGCAGGACGGCCGGATCGGCGACGTCCTCGCCGTGCTCGAAGTGCGCCGCGAACAACTGCGCCGCGACGGTCTGCTGGGCCTCGAAACCGCCCTCTTCGTAGGCCAGCTCGATCAGCTGGTGGGCCGCGCGGGTGTCGGCCGCGATCGCCTGTCCGAGCTGAAACTTCAGACCGACGCCGGCCGCCACCTCGGTCACCCGGTCGGTCATCGCGGCCGCCTGCGGCCCGAACCGCTCGGCCAAATGCGCGCTCATCGGCCGGCTCGGGCCCGTGAAGTCGGGCTGCAGCAGGTAGGGCCGGTAACGCAGCGCCACCTCGCCGCCGTCGGCGGTGAAGAGCCGCACGGCCTCCGCGAGGTTCGTCTTGCCGATGTAGCACCAGGGGCAGATGACGTCGGAGAAGATCTCCAGCTGAACCGGGCTCATGCCGCCACCGTCCGCAGCTGGCTCAGTTCATCCTCGCTGAGCCTCAGCGGCTGCGGAGGCAGTAGTTCACCGAACGGCCCGAGGGCCAAGTCGGAGTGCGGGTGAATGTGAAGGCCGGTGTCGGCGGCAGCTAGTCCCATATCGGGACCAACGCCGCCGACTCCGACGATCTTCCACGGCTCGTCACAGGTGCGCGATCGCGTCCCAGCCCTCGACGTCGCTCGGCTTGCGCAGGGCCGGCCCGATGTAGCGGGCCGACGGGCGGACCAGCCGGCCGGTCTTCTTCTGCTCCATGATGTGCGCGCACCAGCCGGCGGTGCGGGCGCAGCTGAACAGCGAGCCCATCATGTGCGGGGGCACCTCGGCGAAGTCCAGGGTGACCGCGGCCCAGAACTCGACGTTGGTCTCGATGGCGTGATCGGGCCGACGCTCGCGCAGCTCGGTCAGCGCCGCCTGCTCCAGGGCGACGGCGACGTCGTAGCGCGGTGCGTTGAGCTCTTTGCAGGTGCGCCGCAGCACTCGGGCGCGGGGGTCCTCAGCCCGGTAGACCCGATGGCCGAAGCCCATCATGCGCTCTTTGCGGTCGAGGATGTCGGTGACGACCTTGCGCGCGTCGCCCGTCTTCTCGACGGCTTCGATCATCGGCAGCACTCGGGCCGGGGCCCCGCCGTGCAGCGGCCCGGACATCGCGCCGATGGCGCCGGAGATCGCCGCGGCGACGTCGGCCCCGGTCGAGGCGATCACCCGGGCGGTGAAGGTGGAGGCGTTCATGCCGTGCTCGGCGGCCGAGACGAAGTAGGCGTCGACCGCGGCGACGTGCTTGGGGTCCGGTTCGCCGCGCCAGCGGGTCATGAACCGCTCGACGATGGTCCGGGACTGGTCGATGCGCGACTGCGGCACGGCCGGAGCCCCGACGCCGCGGGCCGACTGGGCCACGTAGGACAGCGCCATCACCGAGGCCCGGGCGGCTTGCTCGCGAGCCTCGTCGTCGCTGATGTCCAGCAGCGGGCGATAACCCCAGATGGGCGAGAGCATGGCCAAGGCGGCCTGGACGTCGACTCGGACATCGCCGGTGTGAACCGGGATCGGGAACGGCTCGGCCGGTGGTAGGCCGGGTCCGAACTTTCCGTCCACCAGCAAGGCCCAGACGTTGCCGAAGGTCACGTGACCGACTAGGTCTTCGATGTTGACGCCCCGGTACAACAGCGCGCCGCCGTCCTTGTCCGGCTCGGCAATCTCGGTTTCGAACGCGATGACGCCCTCTAGGCCCGGGCTGAAATCGTCGGACATGGACTTCTCTCCGATCATCAGGTGCACTCACAGGTGCGGCGGGGGTCCCGTCGTCGCAGCCGGGGGAGCCGCCAGGACGATAATCTGTCGCGGCTGCTCCCAACCCGCCATTCTTGCCTATCTCTAGGTGCGGCGGGTATGCGACCTGGCTGAAGAGCCGACTGAGACAATCGAGGGGTGATCGACATCGCGCGGCAGCCTTCGGCCGACCTCCCGGCCTCCAGCGCCCGCGGGCCGGTCGCCGCCGACTCGGGCGACAGCCTGGCGACGGTGCGGCGCTCCTACGGCCGCGGCGCGCTCTCCGAGCAGTCGGTGGCCGACACCTGGATCGAGCAGTTGCGGCAGTGGTACGAGCAGGCGGCCGCCGAGCCGGCCATTGGCGAGCCGAACGCGATGCAGCTGGCGACCGTGGACGCGGCCGGGCGTCCGGACGTCCGGACGGTGTTGGCCCGCGAGATCTCCGAGCGTGGGGTGGTGTTCTACACCAACTACGAGTCGGCCAAGGGCCAGCAGCTCACCGCCGCGCCCTACGCGGCGGCGGTGTTCGCGTGGCTGCCGCTGGAACGTCAGGCTCGCTTGCGCGGACCGGTGACCCGGGTCGGCGCCGAGGAGACCGCCGCGTATTTCGCCAGTCGGCCGCGTGAGGCCCAGATCGGGGCTTGGGCCTCGCCGCAGTCCCAGCCGATCGCCGGGCGGGCCGAGCTCGATCGTCGGCTGGCCGAGGTCACCGAGCGGTTCGCCGGCCAACCGCTGACCCCGCCGCCCTTCTGGGGCGGCTACCGCATCCAGGTGGCCGAGATCGAGTTCTGGCAGGGCCGCGAGTTTCGGCTGCACGACCGCATCCGGTTCCGTCGCGGCGCGGACGGCGACTGGTCGCGGGAACGGCTCGCTCCGTGACGGGTTGGCTCAAGCACCACGCGGTCGACACCAGGCCGCTGCGGATTCCGGAGTTCCGGCGTCAGATCGTCGGGCAGGGCACGTCCTTCATCGGCTCGATGCTGACCCAGGTCGCCGTCCCAGTCCAGGTCTATGACCTGTCGCACTCCTCGCTGGAAGTCGGCTTCGTGGGCTTGGTGGGCTTCGTCCCGCTGGTCATCTTCGGGCTCTACGGCGGGGCCATCGCCGACGTGGTGGACCGGCGGACGCTGTATCTGATCTCCTCGATCGGCGTCTGGGCGGTCACCCTCGGCCTGCTGGCCCAGACGGTGCTGCACTCGGCCAGCGTGCCGCTGATCCTGGGGCTGATGGCCGTCCAATCGGCGCTGTTCGGGGTCTCCTCGGCCGCCCGCGGGGCGATCATTCCGCGAATCGTGAGCGCTGACCTGGTGCCTTCGGCCAACACGCTGACGTTCACCGTCAGCAACGTCGGCCAGGTGATCGGCCCGCTGATCGCCGGCGTGCTAGTCACCCGGCACAACGGGTTCACCTGGGCCTATGGCACCGACGCCGCCCTGTTCACCATGGCGCTCTACGCCGCCATCCGGTTGCCGAGCATCCCGCCGGACGGCAACGCGACCAAGGCTGGCTTCCGCTCGGTGTTCGAGGGACTGTCTTTCATCATCGCCCGCCCGGTGCTGTTGATGTCCTTCGCGGTCGACATCGTGGCGATGATCTTCGCGATGCCGCGGGCCCTGTATCCGCAAGTGGCCGCCGACCGCTGGCACGGCGACGTCGGCCCGCTGTACGCCGCGATCGCCATCGGGGCGGTGATCGCCGGCTTGTCCAGCGGCTGGATCGGCCGGATCCGACGGCAGGGGATCGCCCTCACCGGCGCGATTGTCGGTTGGGGCGTCTGCATCGCGGCCTCGGGGCTGGCGCATCAGCTCTGGCTGGTGGTGCTGCTGCTGGCGGTGGCCGGCGCCGCCGACCTGATCAGCGCGGTCTACCGGCAGACCATCCTGCAGACTTACGCCCCGGATGAGATGCGCGGGCGGATGCAGGGCGTCTTCGTCGTGGTGGTCGCCGGCGGCCCCCGGCTCGGCGATCTGCGCGCTGGCGCCACCGCGGCGGCGACCTCGGCCACCTTCTCCTGGGTCGGCGGCGGCATCGCCTGCATCGTGATCGTGCTGATCGCCGCCCTGCTGGTGCGACCCTTCTGGCACTACGACGCCTTCGCGGCCAAACCGGAGGACGACGCCCGCTCGGCTCAGGAGGCTGAGCGGCTGGTCGCGGCCGAGCTGGGAGCCGACCCGCCCGCGCTGTGATGGCCCGGCGGGTGCACTAGTTTGGGCGGCATGTCACTGACTGGGCAGCTGTATGAGATAACCGCGGGCGACTACACCGCCTGGATCTCCGACGTGGGCGCCGGCCTGGCCGGGCTCTGGTTCGGCGATCGTCCGATCACCGCGGTGTGGCCGGCGGGCGCGCTGCCCCCGATGTCCTCCGGCGGCGTGCTCATTCCCTGGCCGAACCGGATCCGTGACGCCCAATACCGCCATGGCGGCCAGGACTTCCAGCTGCCGTTGACCGAGCCGGCTCAGCACAACGCCAGCCACGGCCTGGTCCGCTGGGCTCGGTTCGAACTCCTCGACAGCACCGCCGCGTCGCTGACCTTCGTCCACGACCTGGTGCCCCAGACCGGCTACCCGTTCGAGTTGCTGATCCGGATCAGCTATGTGCTGTCGGCCGAAACCGGTCTGAGCGTGCACACCGCGGTGACCAATCACGGCGAGCGCCCGGCCCCCTTCGGCATCGGGTTCCACCCCTACCTCGATCTCGACGGGCACGAGCTCGACCACGCCGTGATCGACCTGCCGGCGAGCTCGATGTACCTGGTCGACGAGCGTCAGATCCCGACCGAGCAGGTGCCGGTGGCCGGCACGCCGTATCAGCTCAGCCCGGCCCGCGCGCTCGGATCGTTGCGGCTGGATCACGGCTTCACCGAGTTGCACGGCTCCCGCGCGATCGTCGAGTTCGGCTCCGACCGCACCGAGCTCTGGTGGGGCGAGGAGTTCGGCTACCTGCAGGTCTTCACCCCGCCGATCGAGCGGTTCAAGCGGACGGCCATCGCGATCGAGCCGATGTCCTGCGCGGCGAACGCGTTCCAGAGCGGCGACGGCCTGATCGTCCTGGAGCCAGCCGCGAGCTGGACCGCGACCTGGGGCATCGCCGCCGGCACCCCCATCGGCTGACCCCAACTCTGCGTTGGAGCATCGGGCTCCCGGCCCAAGCGACTTGACCCGAGACCCCGGTGCGCAAAACGCGGCGAGGGCTAGGGGCGGGGGAGGGAGTTGTAGTCGGCCAGGCTGGCCTCCCGCTCGGCGTGGTGGTCGACGATGGGCGCGGGGTAACCGGGCGGCGGCCCGCTGGCGCCGGCCCAGGGCTCGTGGATCGCCGGGGCCGACAGGTGGGCCAGTTCGGGGACCCAGCGGCGGACGTAATCGCCCTGCGGGTCGAACTTTTTGGCCTGCAGCACCGGGTTGAAGATCCGGAAGTAGGGCGCGGCGTCGGTCCCGCTGCCGGCGACCCACTGCCAGCCGTGGTTGTTGCTGGCCAGGTCGCCGTCGATGAGGTGGTTCATGAAATGCCGCGCCCCGGCCGTCCACTCCAGGTGCAGGTCTTTGACCAGAAACGAGGCCACGATCATCCGGACCCGGTTGTGCATCCAGCCTTGGCCGAGCAGCTGGCGCATCCCGGCGTCGACGATCGGGTAGCCGGTTTGTCCCTGCTGCCAGGCGGCCAGCCGTTCGGCGGCGACCGCTCCGGTCGCATAGCTCAACC
>JAOPUY010000601.1 GCA_025963265.1 Frankiales bacterium
TGGCGCTCGAACGTGCGGCGAGCCTCGGCGTCGATCTCGTCCCAGGCCTCAGCCGAGATAGGCGCAAGCTCGCGGTGCAGGTTGTTCATCTGTCGCTCCTCTTCAGACTGCCGACGCCGAGTGAACCCGGCTGATCAGGTGGTGCGATGCGGTCCGGCTCGGGTTGCGCCGGCGGGACGGCGCTTTCGGACGGCCCAGTCTGGTCGCCCGACGGCGGGTCTTCGAGGAAGTCCGCCGTCGGCGCGAAGAACAGACAGCCGGTCACGGCGACCGAGAAATCCAGGATGCGGTCGTAGTTACCGGGCGGGTCGCCGATGAACATGTTGCGCAGCATCCGCTCGGTGACCTCAGGCGAGCTCGAGTAGGCCAGGTAGTAGGTGCCGAACTCGGCCGCGCCGACCGCGCCGAAGGGCATGTTGTCCCGCACGATCTGCAGCTCGTTGCCCGACTCGTCGGTGATCGTGTTCAACGCGACGTGCGAGTTAGCCGGCTTCGCCTCGTCGGAAAGCTCCACGTTGGACAGCTTCCGCCGGCCGATCACCAGCTCCTGGTCGCCGTCCGGCAACGCGTTCCAGGCGGAGAGGTCGTGCAAGTACTTTTGGACCGTGACGTAGCTGCCGCCCGCGTAGGCCGGGTCCTCGGCGCCGACCGTGACCGCGGTGGCGGCCGCCGAGCCGACCGGGTTCTCGGTGCCGTCGACGAAGCCGAGCAGGTCGCGCTCATCGAAGTACTTGAAGCCGTGCACCTCATCGACGACGGTCACCACGTCGCGCAACCGGTCCATGATCAACCCGGCCAGCTCGAAGCACAGGTCCAATTGCGCCGCGCGGAGGTGGAAGAGCAGATCCCCCGGGGTGGCCGGCGCGTGGTGCGTGTCGCCGGTCAACTCGACGAAGGGGTGCAACCCGGCCGGCGGCGGGACCGAGTAGAGCCGGCTCCACACGGCCGCACCCACCCCGGCCACGCAGGCCAACCCGGCGTCCGGCACCCGGAAGCTCACCGTGCGTTGCAGCCCCGACAGGTCGGCGAGCAGGTCGAGCACGACTTGCGGGTCGGCATCCTCATTCAGCGTCGCGACCAGGAAAATGGCCGATCTGCTCAACGGCGTGAGGACGCCTTGGGGCTCGGCGGGCACCGAGAACTGCGCCGTCATCGCCCGCCTCCCACGTGTCTGTTCGGCTCGTCCCCCGACCTAGAGTCCGGGGAGCCGGGGGCCGGCGCCGGACTGGTCTGGATTGCCGTCGTTGATCGTATCCTCAGGCGGCGGAGCAGTCTCCGGAACGGCTCAGTCGTCGTCCCAAGCCGCGTCTTCCTGGTCGTAGCGGCGCTCGCGCGCCGCGATCGTCTCCAGCGCGTGGGCGGCCTCGTCCTCGGTCTTGAACGGACCGATCCGGTTCTTGCTCCCACAGCCCTCAAACGGCTCTACCGTGTGGTGATCCTCGCAGTACCAAAAGGTGCCGTGCAGGTCCTTCGTGCTCATCTCGTACTCACTTTGTCCTCCTCAGGAGGCGCCCACCAGCTCTGGATCGAAGATGGCCAGACAAGTCGAGCACCAGGAAACCTCGAGCTTGGGCCAGCGCGAGTGGTCGAACGGGGTGATCCGATCGGCGAACCGGACCGCGCTCGCCCCGCACAGCGACCGCGAGGCCCGTGGGCTCACCCCGACCAGGATGTGCGCTGCGTCGTGCGCCAAGTCGTACACGATTTGTGCCATGTTGGGCCTCCCCCGTGAGCTCGCTGCTGAGCCCTTAGCCGCCGTGCTGAGCCGGATAAAGCCGGCCCCCGCGACGAACACGCCCATCTACCGCCCACTCGGGTACCCATCCGAGGGAGCGGTAACTGTCATGCGCCAGTTTAGGGTTCGCTCGTTAGGCCCCAGTAAACACAGCGCCTGCAACGCGCGGGGACCCGGGTGGGGCGGCGGACGAGTCGACAACGTAAGCCGGGTCCTGTCTGAGGGCGTCAGCCCTCAGTGGCGGCCATCCATCTCGACCTGCCGTCGCCGACAGGTTCTAGCGGTCTACCCGCAAGCTCGGGCGAGCAGCCCTCGAGCGCTTGCGTGGGACCACGGCAAGCCGCGCTCCCGTCTTGACCTAGCTCCGGAAGGGGTTTACCTAGCCGTCCCGGTCACCCGAGACGCTGGTGGTCTCTTACACCACCGTTTCACCCTTACCGCGAACCGCCAGCAAGCCGGCAGCCACGGCGGTCTGTTTTCTGTGGCACTTTCCCGCGGGTCACCCCGGGTTGCCGTTAGCAACCATCCTGCTCTGTGGAGCCCGGACTTTCCTCGGCAATCGGTGAAGATTGACGCGGCCGCCCGGTCGGCTCGTCCGCCGCAGCGCTGACCCTACCGTGAGCCGGAGCCCGACGGGTCAGCGCTCAATCCGGCAAGTGCGCGGAGTCGTTGAACGAGCGCAGCAGCACCGGCCCATCATCGAAGTAGTCGATGACCGAGATCGAGGCCGGCGCCAGGAACATCCGGTGCAGCGCGGCCGGCGGAGCGTCCAGGGCCAGCCGCACCAGGACCTTGACCGGTGAGACGTGGGTGACCACGACGACGCTCTGACCAGCCCGCTCGGTCAGCAGCCGATCGCGCGCGCCCGCGACCCTGCTCGTCACCGCGGCGAAGGACTCACCGCACGGCGTCGCGACCGCCGGATCGTCCAACCAGGCCTGCAATTGCTCGGGCCATTTCTGGGCGACCTCGGCGAAGGTGGCGCCGTCCCAATCGCCGAAGTCAGTCTCCACGAAATCAGGCGCCAGTTGGGCCGAGGGCAGCCCCAGCCGGTCGGTGACCGCCGCGGCGGTGTCCCGAGTCCGGCGCAGCGGCGAGCTGTAGACCGCGTCGATGGGGCCGAGTCGAGCTATCCGCTGCGCCGCGAGCCGCGCCTGCTCGAGGCCGAGCTCGGTGAGCGCCGGGTCCGATCGGCCGGCGAATCGCTTGGCCAGCGTGTGCTCGGTGACCCCGTGGCGGAGCAGGATCAACCGGGTGGGGGTGCTGTCCGGCGGCACCCAGGCCGTCTGCGGGGAGGGCGACTCGGGTCGCCGCGACGATTGCCGGGCCGGCTCCTGAGACGGCTGTGGAGACGGCGCCCGGGCCGCCTGCTCGCTCCAGAGCGTCTGGGGCTCGAGCTCGCTCGCCAGCGCCGCCGGGGCCTCGAACTGGCTCGGCCCGGCGGTGCGGCTCGGCCGGTTCATGCCCGCGTCCATCGCCTCGTTGGCCAGTCGATCGGCGTGCTTGTTCTGCGCCCGCGGGATCCAGTTGAAGCTGATCTCGGCGAAGCCGGCGCGGAGCTCGGACGCGCGTCGGGCCAGCGGCCGCATCGCCGGGTGCTTGACCTGCCAACGTCCAGACATCTGCTCGACGACGAGTTTGGAGTCCATCCGGACGGTGACCCGATCGGCCTGCAGCTCGGCGGCCGCTTCCAGACCGGCGATCAGCCCCCGGTACTCGGCGACGTTGTTGGTCTGGATTCCCAGGAACTCCTTGCGCTCGGCGAGCACCGCCCCGGTGCCGGCCTCGAGCACCACCGCGCCGTAGCCAGCCGGTCCCGGGTTGCCCCGCGAACCGCCGTCGGCCTCGACGATGACCTCCAGCGTCACAGCCCGGACTCGTGCGTTCGCACCAGAATCCGGCGGCAGTTCTCACAGCGCAGCACCTGATCGGGCTTGGCCGCCCGCACGCTCGACAGCTCACTGCCGGCCAGCTCGAGCCGGCAGCCCTCGCAGCGGCGCTGGCGCAGCATGGCCGCGCCCACCCCGCCGTTGGCTTGCCCGACCTTCTCATACAGCGCCAGCAGGTCGGGCGTGACGTTGGCCGCGAGGTCGGTTCGCTCGGCTCGCAGCTTCAGCTCGGCGTCATCGAGCTCAGCGAACACCTCGTCCCGAGCGCTTTCGGCGCGGGCCCGCTCCTCGGCGATCAACCCGGCCTGCGCGGTCAGCTCCTGGGTCGCGGTCTCGGCCAGCTCGCGCCGCTCCATGACTTCCAGCAGCTCGTCTTCGAGGATGCCTTGGCGGCGGGCCAACGAGGTGACCTCGTGCTGCAGACCGGTGACTTCCTTGGCCGGGACGCCGACCGCCGTCATCCGCGACTGGTCGCGCTCGGCCCGCTGCCGCACGGTGTCCACGTCAGCCTCGAGCCGTCGTTGCTCGGCCGCGAGGTCGGCCAACTCGGTCTCGGCGTCGACGAGCTTGAGGCGGACCTCAGCCGCACGGGCGTCCGCCGCCTCGATCAGCGCTAGCTCCGGCAGGCTTCGCCGTCGGTGCGCAAGCTGGTTGAGGCTGGTGTCGACGGCTTGCAGGTCGAGCAGCCGGACTTGGACGAACGGGTCTGCGATCACGTGTGGAGTTGGCTCTCTGGTCGATGCCGGTCAGTGCCGGTCACGGCGCCGCAGCTGGCTGCCCGGCGCGCGGTTCTCGGGCGAGACGCTTACAGCCTAATGGTGCCGGTTGTTGGCGTGCACGGTCCACGGATCGGTGACGACCTGAGAAACCGTGACGGCCAAGTCCGCCCCGAAGGCCGCCCGCAGCCGGGCGGCCAGCACGTCGAGCCAGGGCGACTCGGTGGCCCAGTGCGCGGCGTCGACCAAGGCCATCGGCGGGCCGGCGCCCAAGCCGGCGCCGGCGCGCTCGCTCACCGCCTCGGATACCACGTGGTGACGCAGGTCCGCGGTGAGGAAGACGTCGGCGCCGGCCGCGCGGGCCCGATCCAGGTAGCCGCCGCCCGCGCCGCCGCACACCGCGACGCGCCGAATCGGACGGGCCGGATCCCCGGCCGACCGAAGGCCGCCGACCGTTGGCGGCAGCCGCTGGGCCGCCAGTTCGGTGAACTCGGCCAAGGTCAGCTGCTCGGGCAGCTCGCCGATCCGTCCCGAACCGGCCGCGGCCGGCAGCCGGGCCTGCTCGGTGAGCTCGAAGGCGACCTCCTCATAGGGATGGGCCTGGCGCATCGCCGCGATGACCGCGCGGCGCCGGGCCCGCGGCAGGACCATCGACAACCGGGTCTCGGCCGTTCGGGTCAGCGCGCCGACCTCGCCGAGAAACGGTCGGGCGCCTTTCGCCGGCTGGAACGTGCCGATCCCCTCGACGGTGAAGGTGCACTGCTCGTAGTCCCCGATCGCCCCGGCGCCGGCGGCGCTCAGCGCTGCCACCAGCTGATCGAGCTGAGCCGGTGGCACGAAGACGGCGAGGTGGTCCAGTTCCGGCGCGGGCAGCGCCTCCAACGGGGTCGTCCCGGCTAGCCCGAGCCGCTCGGCCAGCGCCTGCGACACCCCGCCGACCGCGACGTCGGCGTTGGTGTGGGCCGCGAACTGCGCGATCCCCGCCCGAATCAGCTGGAAGACCATCGCGGTCTTCGGTTCATCGGCCCGGATGCCGTGCACGCCTTTGAGCAGCAACGGATGGTGGGTCAGCAGCAGCTGCGCGCCCCCGGCGACGGCCTCGGCGACGGTGTCCGGGACGCAGTCCACGGCCAGCAGGACGTGCTCGATCTGAGCGGTGGGATCGCCGCAGCCGAGGCCCACCCGATCCCACTCCTCGGCCGTGGCCGGCGGGAACCAGGAATCGAGCATCGCGACGAGGTCGGCAAGGCGTGGCACAGGCTGAACCTACCGCCCGCTGCCCGCGCCGGCTGAGGCTCGTTCAGGCTCGCCGCGGCACAATCGGGCCAAAAAACGGAGTCAACGTATTTCAGACTGAGTGTCTGCTGTGTCAACATTCTCGGCATGCTGTTCATCGATGGTGGTTTCGGGCTGATCGTCTTCGCCCTCTGGATCTTCTGCGTCGTCGACGTCTTCACCACGGACGCCGTTCGGTGCCGCAACCTGCCCAAGGGCGTCTGGGTCGTGATCGTGCTCCTCTTCTTCGATCTCGGCGCGATCGCCTGGCTCGTGGCCGGCCACCCCTGGGACGGGGCGGGCAGCCGCTCACTTCCCTACAAGGGCAATGCCGGAACGCGCGACCGGTTCCCCGAGTACGACCGGCCCGGTCGGCACGTCCCGACCAATCCCGACGACGACGAGGCGTTCTTGTCCGAAGTGCGCCGACGGGCCGAGCAGCAGCGCCAGTCCTACGAGCAGCGACGGCGGGCCGAGTTGGAGGCCGAGAACAAGAAGCTGTTCGACGATCGGCCCGAGTAAACGCTTAACCGAACAAACGTTCGAATCATCGGCTATCATCGAGGTTATGAGCGCTGGATTTCAGGACTCGATGCTGGACTTGGCCGAGGACGTCGGGCTGAAGCAGTTGCGGCCACAGCTGGTCCGGACTCCGTTGTC
>JAOPUY010000320.1 GCA_025963265.1 Frankiales bacterium
ACCGTCCGGGCACAGGTGCGCCACCACCCGCCGGGCCAGCACGCCCAACGCCCGCGGCTCCATCGTCTTGGCATGCTCGACCAACATCGCCTCGACCTGCTCGCCGTGGGCGGCGCGGACCGGCTCGGGCAGCCCCAGGATCTGGTCGGCGATCAGCTTGGCGTGCCCGGCGTGGATGGAGCCGTCAGCCAAAGCGGCCGCGGAGACCGGGAACAGCGGCGGCAACGCCTCCCCCGTCACCGCGCGGCGCGGGCCGAACCGCTCCACCGCCCGAGCCTCCTCCCGCGCCGCCCGCCACGTCACGTTGCGCTCCACCGCGATCAAGTCCGGCAACCCCCGCAGCAGCAGCTCCGCCGGGGCGTCGCGCTCCGCCAACTCCGCCCACACGCCGAGCTGCCCGAACTCAAGCCGCCGCGCCTGGACCTGCATCCCGCGGGTCAAGGCCAGCAGCGGGTCCCGCGACTCCGAGGACAGCTCGAGCGCCAGGACCAAGTCGACCGCAGCCCTCAACGCCGCGACGGCAGCCCCCGCCAAATCACCCGCCGCGCTTGCGCAATCGCTGTCCCCGTCCACGAGAAGAATTCTTCACCACAGGTCTGACACTTCCCGCAGCCGGAAGCAGCGAGAGCCAATCGAGATTCCCCATACCCAACCGAATTAAAGTCCGATGCCCGGAAAGAGACCACCACAGCCAAGGTCAGCCCGCGCCGTACGGACGCCAACGCACGGTGCACGAGGGATGGCGGCCGACTCAATTCTTGCCGTCATCGGCCGATCTGACTAGCGTGGCGATGCGGGGATTCTCATGATGGACGGGGATGGTCGTCAATCACGCTTGGGATCGCTGATGGCACAGGGTCGGCACGCCGCGCAGAACGCTCGGACATTGGCCATGCGCAAGCCAGGCCGGCCGCGAGCGTCGGCCGGGGCAAAGTTCGCCGCCGTAGTCGGGCTGCTCGCACTCGCCGTGGCCCCGCTGGCCTCGTCGTCCGGAGTCTCGGCGACTCACCTGCTCGCCCAGCAAATGCCGCCCGACGCGAGCCCCCCTTCGGCCGCTCCGAGCGAATCCTCGACCCCTGCGACAGCGACGCGTTCAGTGGCCGCGACGTCCTCGCCGACGCCCCGTCCGCGACCCAAACCGAAACCCAAATCGAAGCCAAGCGCCGTGACCCTGCCCGCCGTTCAGACTGACGGCCTCGGCATCCCACTGCTCGTGCTGCAGGCCTACCACCGAGCCGCCGACCGACTGTCCAGCGAGCAGCCGTCGTGCCGGCTGCCCTGGTGGCTGCTGGCCGGCATCGGCCACACGGAATCGGGGCACGCCGAAGGCGGCCGGCTCTTCCCGGACGGCACCACGCGAGGCCGCATCCTTGGCCCCGTGCTGAACGGCGGCATCGCCGGCGACGCCGTCGTGCGGGACACCGACCATGGTCTGCTCGACGGCGACCGGGTTTATGACCGAGCAGTCGGGCCAATGCAGTTCATCCCTTCCACCTGGCAGCGCTGGGCCGCGGACGGAAATGGCGACGGGAAGCGGGATCCGAGCAACATCTTCGACGCGACGCTGGCCGCGGGCCGCTACCTCTGCGCGGGCGGGCGCGACCTGGGCACCGTCCCGGGCCTTGAGGCCGCGATCCTGAGCTACAACCACTCGCAGCCGTATCTGCAGAACGTGCTGGCCTGGGGCCACGGCTACCGCGACGGCGCCATCCCGGTCCCGGGCCAGGTCGCCCCCGTGGTGGTCAACGTCGTCCGGGTCCGGCCGCCGCTCACGAGCCGCCCCACGCCACGGACCAAGCCCACACGTCCGGCCCTTTCCTCCCCGACGGCGGGGCCGACAAAGTCGAGTCGCGCCCCGGCCGGGCCGACGCCGTCCGGCTCCCCCAGCGGCTCCAGCAGCGCTCCTCCGGTCAGCGGGCCAGGGTGCTCGAGCACCCCGTCGACCACCCAGCCGCCGACGACGCCGCCGCCGACCTCCAGTGCCAGCCCAACCACGACGACCGCCACCCCGTCGGGCACTCCAGCCGCCAGCAGCGCGACGCCGAGCGCGACTACGACGCCGCCGGGGACTCCGTCCTGTCGTTAGTCTCGACAGTCTCGACCGGCCAGCCGATCTCCGTGCGCCAGGTCTCTGGGTCCGCGCTGTTGTGTGGGCCGAGCAGGTAGCTCTCGTGAACGGGCCCGACGATCGCCAGTCCCGCGGCGTCGACCCAGGCCCCGAGCGCTCCGTAGGTGACGTCGATGTCGGTGTGCGGCCCGCAGTGCACCGTGACGGCCAACTGGGCCGCGGCCAGCTCCACGGGATGGACCCGGCCGTGACGCGGCGGCTCATCGACCGGGACGTAGACCAGCAGCTGACCGACCTCATCAGTGAATAGCGCGTTGTCGTACACGCCGCCGCGCGGACCGGTCGGCCGCTGGCCGGATCGGGCGATCACCGCGTCGAGCTCGATCATCGCCTCGCTGTACCAGTCCAGGACCTCGCCCAGCGCGACCCTCGCTCGCACGCCGCCTCACCAATCGCCATCAGCCCCGGCACAATCCGGTTCGGGTCCGACGCCGTCGGGTTTAAAACTTCCGTCTGCAGATTGGTC
>JAOPUY010000328.1 GCA_025963265.1 Frankiales bacterium
GGTTGAGCAGCGGGTAGCGGTTGCCCGAGCGAAGCATCTTGTGACAGATCGCCTCGGCTTCGGCCAACGTCGCCTCATCCATCAATGGCACCGAGTGCAACAGGTTGTCCGACTCGACGACGATGATGAGTTCCTGCATCTCGATGCACTCCTGCACCGTCAACTTGCGGACGACCACGCCCCGGTGTTCGTCGATCTGCACTAGGCCCTCAGTGGCCAGCGATCGAAACGCCTCGCGCACGGGAGTGGTCGAGACGCCCAACTCCGCGGCGAGGTCGACCTGGCGCAGTCGGCCACCGACCGGCACGACGCCGGTGATGATGCGCTCGCGCAGCACGTCAGCGACCCAAGCCTGAGCGGTACGCGAGGACGGCGCGTAGTTGTAGCGGCTGTCCGAACTGTTAATCGCTGGCCCCTCTCGTCCGGGCAAAGCCTATGGTCTGATCGTAGTGCGTCAGGCGCGGCGCTTGCCCTCGCCGCACCCTAGCGGGTTAACACTCTGCGCCCGTTTGTAAGGCGCATGTTTCCGAGCTTGCCTGGTGGATCGAGTTGCGGCAAGCTCTTGTCAATCGACTATGCACAATCCATAGTAGGTCTCCGGCGGCGCGGGCCGCCGGGTCGACATCGAAACGAAACCTGTCAGGGAGCATTTGTGGCACCGAGCGTGTTTGTGGTTCAACCGATCCCGGAGCCGGCGCTGGCGGTGATGCGCACAGTAGCTGACGTCGAGGTCTATCCGTACTCCGATCGCATGGTGACCACCGATGAGCTCGCCTCGGTGGCCCAACGCTGCGACTACATCTTCGCCATGCACGAGACGATGATCCCGGCCGAGGTGTTCAGCAACAAGCCGCGGCTCAAGGGCATCATCGTGGGCGGTCGCGAGGTGTCCGACATGATCGACGTCGCGGCCTGCGAGGAGGCCGGGGTCACGCTGATCCACACGGCGCCGCAGGGCCACGGAGCCAGTCGAAAGGGCAATGCCAAGGCGACAGCGGACCTGACGTTGGCCCTGTTGCTCTCCTGCGCTTACCGGGTGGCCGAGGCCGACCGGTACACCCGTAACGGCGGGTTCCGGCAAGAGATGACCATGGATCTGATGGGCCTGGGCTGCACGGACAAGGTCGTCGGCGTCATCGGCATGGGCCGGGTTGCACTCGAGCTCGTTCCTCGACTCAAGGCCGTCGACCTCGAGGTGATCTACACCAAGCGCACGCGACTGAGCGAGAGCGAGGAGCAGGACCTCGGCATCGAATGGGTGGCCGAACTCGGCTCGTTGCTCGCCCGCAGCGACTACGTCGTCATGCTGGCGAACTACCAAGAATCGACGCACAAGCTGATGGGCGCGGCCGAGTTCGCACAGATGAAGTCGACGGCACACTTCATCAACTCCGGCCGCGGCCGCCTGGTGGACGAGCCAGCGCTGATCGCCGCGCTGCAGGATGGCACGATCGCCGGCGCCGGGCTGGACGTGTTCTGGGATGAGCCGCCGGTGACCCACGATCCCTACGTCCCGCTCGCGCTGCGCAAACTCGACAACGTGGTGCTCACACCGCACAACGGCGGCGCCACCTGGGACTCTCGGACTCGCCAGACCCTGGGGATGGCCGACTCGCTGGTCGAGTATCTCAAGTCTGTCGACTAGCCGGGACGGTGACGCGATGAGCAACGAGGCATTGAAGTGGGGCCTGATCGGCACCCAGGGCTACGCGGAGAAGACTTGCCTGCCGGCCTTCGCTGGAGTTCCGGCGGCCGAGCTGGCCGCGGTCGCGAGCAGTTCGGCCCAGCGGGCGGCCGAGTTCGCGACCGCACACGGAATCGACCGGTCCTACGGCGCGGTCGCCGAGCTGTGCGCCGACGCCGAAGTGTCGGCGGTCTGGATCGCCTCGGGCAGCTATCTTCACTTCGAGCACGCCAGTCAGGCGATTGCCGCCGGCAAGCATGTGCTGCTCGAGAAGCCGCTGGCACTGACCGCCGGTGAAGCCTGGCAACTCGTCAAGCTCGCCGACGCAGCCGGCCTCGTCTTGGCCTGCGGCTATCAGGCCCGTTACGTCCCAGCCCATCAGCGGATGCAGCAACTGATCGCCGAGGGCGCCATCGGCGAGGTGGTCGCCGTGCGGTCGTTGTACGGCATGCGCCGGGTCGGGCCGCCTCGCACCTGGCGCGGCGAGCGGGACAAGGCTCGCTGGGGTGTGCTCGCCGACATCGGGACGCACCACATCGACCTCATGCGCATGCTAGTCGGCGAGATCGCCGAGGCCACTGGCTACAGCGCGCACCAGCGCGGTTATGAGACCGAAGATCTGGCCGTGGCCTCGCTGCGCTTCCAGCGGGGGGCCCTGGCCACGATGACCGTCACCGGCAGCTACTACCGTCCGCGAACGATCATGGAGGTGGTCGGGACCGAGGGCGCCGTCATCGCCACCGACACCTCGCCTAGCGGCCAGGGCACCGCTGAGCTCATCCGCCCGGACGGCTCAAGCGTGGATATCACCGGCGAAACCCCGCTGTCGGGCATCGCCCAGCTGCGAACGGTCAACCAAGCGATGTCGGGCGAACAAGTCGCCTACGCCAGCGGCGAAGATGGCGCGCGAAACCTCGACATTCTCGAGATGATCGCGCCCTAGCCACTCGCTTCAGCGCGCGAGCGCGGTGCCGAATAGGCGCAGCGCCTCGGCCGCGGCCCGCTCGATCACCCTTGTCGGGCAGCAGAGCAGCCGAAGACAACCCCGCGCGACGATCGCCGCCGGATCCGGCCCGCGTCGACCCTGAATCGCGATCGCATTGGCGGCAAAGGCCAGAACCAGGTCGGTCATGACCTCGACCGAGCCACTCGGTTGGAACACGCCACCTTGAGCGCCGGCGGCGATGAGTGCTCGGTAGGCCTCCCGATGCCGTTGCCGGTGGGCCCGAAACTCCACGAAGCGCGGCGTCCGAAGCTCGGGTAGTTGGTAAAGGGGGCGTGCATCCGCGAAGCGGCCCAGGCCCGCGGCCGTGTCGAAATGGGTTAACGCGTATAGCTGAACCGGCGCTGACGCGCAGGAGGCGCGAGTGCGCTCGAGGAACTCCAGTGACGGCTCGATCGACTCTCTGAGCAACGAGGCGAGAATCTCGTCCTTGCCCCGGAAGTGGTAATAGAGCGAGGCCTGCTTGATTCCGACGGCGAGGGCGATCGCGCGCGTGGAGGTCGCCGCGAAGCCGCCCTCGGCGAAGAGTCGGCCTGCTACCTCGAGGATCTCCTCGCGGGGCGTGAACGTTCGTGGCGCCGGCCGTCGCTCAGACTCACTGGCTATCACAATTGCCAAACGTACACGGCCTGAACGGGATCGAAGCCGTTCAATGGAAAGTTATCGATGAAGCATCCGTCGCGGCTGAAACCGACCCTATCGATCGATAGATAGGTGGCCTCGTTCACATGCGAGTAACTCGACGGACACGAGCGGCAACACAGTCCTCCTAGCCTGGAACGAACAGGCGCACACGGGCCGGTGGGAGATGAAGCACATGGAGCGACAGCCAGCGACCGTCATCCGCTCGGAAGAGTTACTGAACGTCGAGGCATTGACCATCAGCGTTCCCGGGCCGCACGGCTACGACATCGTGCGCGATGTGCGGCTCAGAGTAGGTTCCGGAGAGGTGCTCGGCTTAGTCGGTGAATCGGGCTCGGGCAAGACCACGCTCGCCCTGGCGCTGCTCGGATTCGCCCGACCGGGCACCGAGATCTCCGGCTCGGTTCGGATCGACGGCACCGAGATCATCGGAGCGAAGGCGGCCAGCGTTCAGCGGGCTCGCGGCCGATTGGTCTCCTACGTCCCGCAGGACCCCGCGACCGCGCTGAATCCCGCGATGCGGATTGGCAGTCAGCTCGAGGAGATGTTGGTCCTGCGACGCCGGGACCGGCGCAACCTCGACCGCTCTCGAGTCGAGGAATTGCTCACGAAGGTCCGGCTGCCCACCTCGAAGGAATTTCTGCGCCGCTACCCGCACCAGCTCTCCGGCGGTCAGCTGCAACGCGTCAGCATCGCGATGGCGATGCTCAACCGCCCGCGGCTGATCGTGTTCGACGAACCCACGACCGGTCTGGACGTGACCACCCAGAGCCGGGTGCTCGAGACCATTCGCGAACTGATCAGCACCGAGGACGCCGCGGCGGTGTATGTCACCCACGATCTGACCGTGGTGGGCTCGATCGCCAACCGCCTCGGCGTGATGTACTCGGGGCTGCTGGTGGAGGAGGCCCGAACCGAGGCCGTGCTGTCCCGCTCGGCCCATCCCTATTCACGGCGACTGGTCATGGCGACACCGAGCCCAAGCCAGCGACGCGAGCTAGTCGGCATTCCCGGCGCGCCGCTGAGCCCGAAGGATCGCGGCGCCGGCTGTCCCTTCGCCGATCGCTGTAGCTTCGTCGAGCAACAATGCCTGACCACGTTGCCACCCTTCACCGCCGTCGAGACCGATCACCGCTCTAAGTGTCATCGGGCGGAGTTCGTGCGGAGCCACGCTGAAGGGGCTCGGCCGTTGCGGGCCTCGATCTGGCAGGAGCGTTCCCGGGCCGAACGCGCGGTCGAGGCGGCTCCAGTCCTCGCGGTGTCCGCCATGACGGCCGCCTACGGCGAGCACGCGGTGCTGCATGATGTCAGCCTTTCGGTCAGCGAGGGCGAATGCCTAGCGCTGGTCGGTGAATCCGGCAGCGGCAAGACCACCCTGGCCCGCTGTGTCAGCGGTATCCATCCCGATTCGGTGACCGGACAGCTCACCTTCTCAGCCCAGTCGCTGGCGTGGACGGCTAACCGCCGCCCCGCCGCCGCGCTCCGCGAGATTCAGTACATCTTCCAGAATCCCCATGCCTCGCTCAACCCGCGGCACACCATCGGTCGGATCGTGGCCCAACCGCTCAAGACCTTCGAGCTGGTCGAGCACGCCGCGGGTCGAAGGGCTCGGGTGCGGGAGCTTCTCGAACGGGTGGCGCTGCCGGCTTCCTACGAACATCGCTATCCCAGTCAGCTCAGCGGCGGCGAACGCCAACGAGCGGCCATCGCGCGTGCGCTGGCCGCGCAACCGCGATTGCTGGTGTGCGATGAGATCACATCCTCGCTGGACGTCTCGATTCAAGCGTCCATCCTCGAACTGCTCGGTCAGCTTCGCCAGGA
>JAOPUY010000606.1 GCA_025963265.1 Frankiales bacterium
ACCCGGGAGCGGTGACCGTGGTCAACCTGGCGGCGCTCTGGGCGGGTCCATTGGTCGCTCGGCTGCTGAGCGACGACGGCGCACAAGTCACCACCGCACAAAGCAGCCGACGCCTCGACCCGAGCAAGGAAAGCCAACCCGTGTTTCACCGGTGGCTGCACCGCGACCAGGCTGAGCGCCAGTTCGACTTCGCCGAGGCCAGCGGGCGTGAGGAGCTCGCGCAGTTAATCCGTGGGGCCGACGTGGTCATTGAGGGCTCGCGTCCGCGCGCCCTTCAGCAGCTCGGGCTCGGGCCGAGCGAACTGCGGCCGCGGCCGGGCCAGGTCTGGTTGAGCATCACCGGCTACGGCCGCGATTCCGGCCGGGTGGCGTTTGGCGATGACGCCGCGGTGGCCGGCGGATTGGTCGCGCGCGATCGGCGAGGGCCGGTGTTCGCCGGTGACGCATTGGCCGATCCGCTCACGGGCGTGTTCGGGTACCGGGCGGTGCGCGACGCGCTGGCAACCGGCGGCGGCCAGCTGATCGACCTGTCGATGAGCGCGGCCGTGGCCAGCTTGGTCCACCGACCCACGGCTGAGCCGGCACCAACCTGCGGCGCGCACGAGGTCAGCTACTCCGCAGCCGATCAGGGCTGGTGGGCCGGGTGCGGCGACCGGCTCGCCAAGGTGGCCGACCCCGTCCCCTTCGAAACGCCGCCACCCTGAGCGCAGCTACGTCTCGCGACGCGCGGCCGGACCGTAAGGGCAATCGCTGGCGTGATCGTCGATGACCCCGACGGCCTGCAGGTAGGAGTACACGATCGTCGAGCCCACGAAGCGAAATCCGCGCTTCTTGAGGTCTTTGCTGACCCGATCGGACAGCTCGGTGCGGGCCGGCAGGGCCGCTCCGGGCCGCGGGCGGTTCGATAAGGGCTCGTCGTCGACCCACGCCCAGAGGTAGTCCGCGAACCGACCATGCTCAGCCTGAAGCTGCAGGAACGCGGCGGCGTTGGTGACCAACGATTGGATCTTGAGCCGATGTCGGATGATGCCCGGGTCGAGCACCAATTCAGCCAGCTTTGCCTCGTCGTAGGAGACGATGACCGCGGGCTCGAAGCCATCGAGGACTTGGCGGTAGTGCGCCCGCTTGTTCAGCACCGTCGACCACGACAGGCCAGCCTGAGCGCCCTCGAGCGTGATCAGCTCGAAGAGGTATCTGTCATCGTGGCTAGGCATGCCCCACTCGGTGTCGTGGTAGTCCCGCATCAAATCCGTGCTGTCGGCCCACGCGCACCGCACTCCGCTCACCCGCCTGTCTGCTTAGGCTGTCTGCTCAGCCTGTCTGCCCACGCGATCGTCGGCCTGAGCGTAGGCGCGACCTCTGACAGCGGGGCGCCGCTGGTTGTGACACGCCCGTCACCGGCCCGTCATCTCGGTGCGGTTCGCTGTGACGTACCAGGGGTATCACCGGCTCTGCCAAGGCGGCCCTCCGATCTCGATACACCTGGAGTGACCGTGGATTCAATTCTCGTCCCAGCCGACCGCCCGTCGATTCCCGTGCTCAGCCTGGCTGCGTTGTCCGGCCCCGAGCTCGTCGACTCGCTGCAGGAGTACTCCTGCGTCTTCCTCACCGATCTCGGCCCACTCGGCGGGCTGCTTAGCGCGATGCTGGCGTCCTCTCGGGATTTCTTCGAGTTGTCAGAAGAGGCCAAGGCCGCCGTGCAGTGGAGCGGCGAGGGGACCTGGCAGGGCTGGCAGCCGGTCCATGCCAGCGGGCCGACGGCCTGTCTGCTCGAGCGCTTCGAGGCGGCGCTGCCGAGTCCAGCGGAGTACTCCGATCAAGCGACGTGGGCGAACGCCTTCCGGCAGTGGCCGACGCAGCCGAGCACCATGGCCTCGACCTGGGCGGCCTACTACGCCGGGATGCGTGACCTGTCCAACCGTCTCGTCGGACTGATCGCCGACGAGCTCTCGCTGCCCGACGCCGACCTGGACGCTTGGACGGCCCGGCAGCACTCGAACCTCTGCGTGAACCACTACCTCAAGCAGGAGCAGCCGCCAGAGCCCGGTCGCGTCCGACAGTTGCCGCACACCGACATCGGCGGCGTGACGCTGCTTTGGGCCGATCAGACCGGTGGACTGCAGGCCCGGATCGGCCCGGATCGCAGCTGGGTGCCGGTCGACTTCCCGCCGGACGCGATCCTGCTGCAGGCGGGCGATCTGCTGCACCTCTGGAGCGACCGGGTCATCCCGGCCAACATGCACCGGGTGGTCAACCCCGAACGCACGCCCGGGGCCGAGCAGACCGATCGATTCTCCGTCGTCTTCTTCCACCACCCCGATCTCGACGCGTGGGTGGCGCCGAGCCGCTCGGACCAGCCCGGCATCGGGGCCCGCGATCATGTACTGGCCCGTCAACGGCGCTCCTACGTCCTGGACAGCGAGCCGCTGAGCTCCTCCACCAGCTGACTCGGGCCGAGCCCGGCTCGGCGGCGGCTCATCCGCGGTCTTCCGCGGTCGATAGGAGGATGTGGATCGCGGTTTGTGGCGCACGTATCTCGGCCTCGGTGGCCTGGCCGTCGGCTACTTCCTGCTGCTGCCCGACGGGTTAGCCAGCGATCTCACG
>JAOPUY010000386.1 GCA_025963265.1 Frankiales bacterium
TCGGTGTCGAACTTCCTGCGCACCGCCGCCACCGCCAACCGCGGCGAGGCGCCCAAGCTGCGGACCTGGGTCAAGGAGGTCAACGGCGCGATGGCCGACCTCGAGATGGACAAGGCCTTCGCCGAGCGCAACATCAACGAGGGCTTTTCCGGCGGCGAGAAGAAGCGCCACGAAATCCTGCAGATGACGCTGCTCAAGCCCAAGATCGCGATCCTCGACGAGACCGACTCCGGCCTGGACGTCGACGCGCTGCGAGTCGTGTCCGAGGGCGTCAACCGGGTCCGCGCCACCGGCATCGGCACCCTGCTGATCACCCACTACACGCGGATCCTGCGCTACATCAAGCCCGACTTCGTCCACGTGTTCTTCGACGGGCGGATCGTCGAGTCCGGCGGCGCGGAACTGGCCGACGAGCTCGAGACGAACGGCTACCACAAGTACGGCGTCAACGAGACCGCCGCCGTCGAGCCGCTCGCCGCACCGGTCCTCTAGAAAAGGTCGTCCGTCATGTTCGATGTCGAGGTGATCCGCAAGGATTTCCCCATCTTGTCGCGCCACGTGCACGGCGTCCCGTTGGTCTACCTCGACTCGGCCAACACCTCCCAGAAGCCGCAGGCCGTCCTCGACACCCTCAACGACTACTACGTGAACCACAACGCCAACGTGGCGCGCGCGGTGCACACCCTCGGCTCGGAGGCGACGCTGCTGTTCGAGCAGGCCCGGGACAAGGTGGCCGCCTTCATCAACGCGCCGCGCCGCGAGGAGGTCGTGTTCACCAAGAACTCCTCCGAGGCGCTGAACCTGGTGGCCTACAGCCTGTCCAATGCCAGCACGACCCCGGGCGCGGAGCGCTTTCGAGTCGGACCGGGCGACAACATCGTCGTCACCGAGATGGAGCATCACTCCAACCTGGTGCCCTGGCAGCTGCTGGCCCAGCGCACCGGCGCCGAGTTCCGCTACATCCCGATCGACGAACAGGGCCGGCTGGTCGACTCGGCGATCGACGAGCGGGTCGACGAGCACACCAAGGTGCTGGCCTTCGTGCATCAGTCCAACGCGCTGGGCACGGTCAACGACGTCGCCCGGTTGGTCGGGCGGGCCAAGGCGGTCGGCGCGCTCACGGTCATCGACGCCTCGCAGTCGGCGCCGCACCGCCCGCTCGACGTGCAAGCGCTGGGGGCCGATTTCGTCGCCTTCACCGGCCACAAGCTGTACGGCCCGACCGGCGTCGGCGTGCTGTGGGGCCGCTACGAGCTGCTGGCGGCCATGCCGCCGTTCCTCGGCGGCGGCGAGATGATCGAGACCGTCGATATGAGTGGGACCACGTTCGCCGCTCCGCCGCACCGGTTCGAGGCCGGCACCCCGATGATCGCCGAGGCGATCGGGTTGGGCGCGGCTATCGACTACCTGACCGCGATCGGCATGGACAACGTGCAGGCGCACGAGGCCGAGCTGACCACGTACGCCTTGCAAGAGTTGATGAAAGTCCCTGATCTGAAGATCATCGGGCCCGAAAGCCCGCTCGACCGTGGCGCGACGATCTCCTTCACGATCAAGGGCATTCACCCGCACGACGTGAGCCAACTGCTCGACGAGTTCGGCATCGCGGTCCGCGCCGGACATCACTGCGCCCGACCGGTCTGCGTGCGTTACGGCATCGCGGCCACCACCCGCGCCTCCTTCGGCATCTACACGACGACGGCCGAGATCGACGCGTTGGTGGCGGGAGTAATCAAGGTGCAGGAGATGTTCGGATGAGTGTGACTGACTCGATGTATCAGCAGATCATTCTCGATCACTACAAGCACCCCAACAACCGCGGCGAGCTGTCTCAGTTCGACGCCGAGGTGCACCACGTCAACCCGACCTGCGGCGACGAGGTGACCCTGCGGGTCCGGTTGGCCGACGGCGAGATCGCCGAGCTCGGCTGGGTCGGCGAGGGGTGCTCGATCAGCCAGGCCTCGACCTCGGTGATGAGCGACCTCGTGGTCGGCAGCTCGGTCTCCGACGCGCTCGAGCTGCAAGAGAAGTTCCTGCAGCTGATGCAGTCGCAAGGCCATCCGGACCTCAGCGAAGAAGAGATCGACGCCCTAGACGACGCCATCGCCTTCGAGGGCGTCTCGCAGTACCCGGCTCGCGTCAAGTGCGCGCTGCTCGGTTGGATGGCAATGAAGTCCGCGGTCGCTGAGGCGACCGCGAGCGCCGAGAGCCGCTCGGCGTCGACCCAGGCAGGGGAGTAGTTCCTATGACTGAAACGATCGCAATGCCGGTGCCGTCTCAGGACGACGTCGAGGAAGCGCTTCGGGACGTCGTCGACCCCGAGCTCGGGATCAACGTCGTCGACCTCGGCCTGATCTACGGCCTGGACATCGCGGCCGACGCCAGCGTCACCGTCGACATGACGCTCACCTCGGCGGCCTGCCCGCTGACCGACGTGATCGAGGAGCAGGCCCACGCCGCCCTGACCGGCGGCCCGAAACCGCTGGCCAGCTCCATCAAGATCATCTGGGTGTGGATGCCGCCGTGGGGGCCGGAGAAGATCACCGACGATGGGCGCGAGCAGCTGCGCGCGCTCGGCTTCAACGTCTAATTCCGGCGTCAACCGCTGGAGGGATCCGGCGTCAGAAGCTAGAGGGACTTGGCGCCGAATGTGTCGCAACGGCTCGGGTCGCCCGGCTGGTAGCCGGTGGTGAACCACTTCTGCCGCTGTGACGACGTTCCGTGGGTCTCGCTCCCGGCGTTGAACGTCTGACCTTGGATCTGCGTCTGGATGTAGTCATCACCGATTCGGCCCGCAGTGTCGAGGGCGTTGGTGATGTCTTCTTGAGTCACGTCGGTGATCAGCGGTTGACCGGATGACGTCGGCACCGTGGTGGCGTGGTGAGCCCACGCGCCGGCGTAGCAATCGGCCTGCAGCTCCAGGCGCACCGAGCCCGACGTCGGGCCGGTGTCGCCGGGCGTCACCTTGTCGTTGGTCCCGAGCAGGTCCTGCACGTGATGGCCGTACTCGTGGGCGATGACGTAGGCGTCGACGAACAGCCCGCCCTCGGCCCCGAAGTCGGTGTGCAGGGTCTCGTAGAACGACAGATCGATGTAGACCAGCTGGTCCGGCGGGCAGTAGAACGGGCCGGTGCCGCTGCTCGCGCTGCCACAGCCGGTCTGCACGGAGTCCTTGAAGAAGATCGTCGATGTCGGCTGGTATTGGGCGCCGAGGTTCGGCAGCTCGGTGGTCCAGTAGTCCTGGATGGAGTCGATATCGGCCACGACCGCGCAGTCCAGCTTGTTGTTGGCGTCCTCGCCGGTCTGGCACTCGGCCTGGAGCTGGGTGTTGTCCGCGCTCTGGCCCGAGCCGAGCCCGCCGAGCAGGGCCGACAGGTCGGGGCTGCCGCCGGAGCCGCCGCCGCCCAGCACCTGGAA
>JAOPUY010000389.1 GCA_025963265.1 Frankiales bacterium
CTCCAGGTGCGGACGCGGCAGGGACTGGATCTGTCCGCGCTGCCCGAGCCCGCGACCTGGCACGCCGAGCAGTGCGTGACCTGGGGGCTGGCCGACCGGTACGCGGTGGGCGAGGGCCGGCTGGTGCTCACTCAGCGTGGTCGGCTGTTGGCCGACGCCGTCGTCCGGGATCTGTTGGACAAAGTTTGATTGCGAGCCGAAGCGCGGCTCGACGGGGTCTGACTGCGAGCCGAAGGGCGGCTCGACGGGTCTGAGGACCAGCTAGCTGGGCTTCTTCGGCTTCAACTCATCGAGATCCAGCACCCTCACGTGCAGGGTGTGGCGCTGCTGCAGGGCGGCCCGGACCGCGCGATGGAGCCCGTCCTCGAGATACATCTCGCCGTCCCACTGCACAGCGTGCGGGAACAGGTCTCCATAGAAGGTGGAGTCCTCGTCCAGCAGCTTGTCCAGCGCGAGCTCGCGTTTGATGGTGGTGAGCTGGTCGAGCCGGACCGACCGCGGCGGAACGTTGGCCCAGTCGCGCGAGGAGAAGCCGTGATCAGGGTAGGGCTTGCCCTCTCGCACTGCCTTGAAGATCAAACGCCATACTCCAGATCGAATCGCCGTGGTTGCTCGCTGTCGAGGTTGGTGACTTTATCGTGTCGCAGAGAGTGTTCGCTGTCGCCCCATTTCCCTCGCAGCGCGTAACTTCACGGCAAGAACTAAACTTGGCTTGAGGAAGGGAAGGCGATGGCGTGAACGTGGAAGAGCGCAAGCTCGAGGTGTTGCGCGCGATCGTCGAGGACTTCATCACCACCAACGAGCCAGTGGGCAGCAAGACCATCGTCGACCGGCACAATCTGGGCGTCTCGCCGGCGACCATCCGCAACGACATGGCGGCGCTGGAGGACGAGGGCCTCATCCATCAGCCGCACACCTCGGCCGGCCGAGTCCCGACCGATGCCGGCTATCGGCTGTTCGTCGACAAATTGACCAACCTCAAGCCGCTCTCGGCGGCCGAGCGACGGGCCATCGAGACGTTCCTGAACAACGCGGTCGACCTCGACGGCGTGCTGCACAACGCGGTGCGCGCCCTGGCCCAGCTGACCCGGAACGTGGCCGTCGTCCAGTACCCCTCGCTGTCGCGCTCGCGGGTGCGCCACCTGGAGATCGTGCTGCTCACCGGGACGCGGCTGATGTTGGTGCTGATCACCGACACCGGCCGGGTCGAGCAGCGCATCGTGGAGCTGCCGGCGCCGGTCGAGGCCGACGTCGTGGCCGAGTTGCGGACTGCGCTGAACGCGAAATTGACCGGCCAGCGGCTGGCCGATGCGCCGACGGTGGTGGCCAACCTGCCGGGCACGATCCCGGGCCACCTGGACGGCATGCTGGCCACCCTGACCTCGGTGCTGCTGGAAGCCCTGGTCGAGCACCCGTCCGAGCGGGTCGTGCTCGCGGGCTCGGCCAACCTGACCGAGCACTCCTTGGACTTTCCCGCCATCCGGCCGGTGCTGGAGGCCCTCGAGGAGCAGGTGGTGCTGCTGCGCTTGCTCGATCAGCAGACCACGGCCGCGGGCCAGATCCTGGTCCGGATCGGCAATGAGAACTACTACGAGGGCTTGCAGACAGCCTCGGTGGTCTCGGCCGGCTACGGGTCCAGCGGGATCTCCCTGGGCGGGGTCGGCGTGCTCGGGCCGCGCCGAATGGACTACGCGCACACGATGGCCCGGGTCGCCGCCGTCGCGCGTTACGTCGGCGATTTGCTGGCCGACAATTAGCCGGGGCCGGCGATTTGCTTGCCGACAATTAGCCCGCACCGTTCCGGCCGTACACTGATCATTGGCACTCGAGACGTCTGAGTGCCAGCCCGGCCGCTGCGTTTGCCAGTAGCTGATCAACGGCTGTCCGACACGATTTAGCGAGGTTCGCAAGTGGCAGGCACGGTGCGCGATTACTACGCGATGCTCGGAGTCGGACGGGACGCGACGGCCGAGGAGCTGAAGCGGGCCTACCGCAAGCTCGCCCGCGAGCTGCACCCCGATGTGAACCCGGATCAGGCCGCGCAAGACCGCTTCAAGGAGATCACCGCCGCCTACGAGGTGCTGAGCGATCCCGAGAAGCGCCGCATCGTCGATCTGGGCGGCGATCCGCTCTCGCCCAACGGCGGGGGCGGCGGCGCCGGCAGCCCGTTCAACGGCTTCGGCGGCTTCGGCGACATCTTCGAGACGTTCTTCGGCGGCGGGAACGGGCGCGGGCCGCGTAGCCGGGTCCGCCAGGGCGCGGACGCCCTGCTTCGGCTGGAGCTGAGCCTGAACGAGATGGCCTTCGGGGTCAAGCACGAGATCGCGGTCGAGACCGCGGTGCTCTGCCAGACCTGTTCGGGCGACGGCTGCGCGCCCGGCACCCACCCGCGCACCTGCCCGACCTGCGAGGGCCGAGGCGAGATCCAGTCCATGCAGCGCTCGCTGCTCGGGCCGGTGATGTCGTCGCGGCCGTGCCCGGCCTGTGGCGGCACCGGCGAGCAGATCCCCTCGCCCTGCCCGACCTGCGCCGGCGACGGCCGGGTGCGGGCCCGTCGGACCATCACCGTCGACGTCCCCGGCGGCATCGAGGACGGCATGCGGATTCGGATGTCCGGCCAGGGCGAGGTCGGCCCCGGCGGCGGTCCGGCCGGCGACCTCTACATCGAGGTCACCGAGCAGCCGCACGAGGTCTTCACCCGCGAGGGCTCCGACTTGCACTGCACTCTCGCGCTGCCGATGACGGCCGCGGCCCTGGGCACCTCGCTGCCGCTGGCCACCCTCGACTCCGAGGAGCAGGTCGAGATCCGGCCCGGGACCCAGCCCGGGGCGGTGATCACCCTGCGCGGCCGGGGCGTCCCGCGGCTGCGCAGCTCCACCCGCGGCGATCTGCACGTCCACGTGGACGTGCGGACCCCGACCAAGCTGGACGAGGCCCAGGAGAAGCTGCTGCGTGAGCTGGCCGAGCTGCGCAACGAGGACGTGAGCGTCTCCAGCCCGCGGGGCGGCCTGTTCTCCAAGGTCCGCGACGTGCTGCATCCCCGCTGAGCCCGGGCGATTGAGGGCGGCGAGATGACGCTGGCTCTGTTCCTGGTCCCCGACCTCGGCTCGGGGCCGCTGCTCGAGCTGGCCGGTCCCGAGGCGCACCACGCGGCGACCGTCAAACGGCTCGAGGTCGGGGAGCGGGTCCTGCTGGCTGATGGCCGTGGCGGCCTGGCCGAGTGCCGCGCGGTGGCGGTCGGCCGAGACCGACTGCGGTTCGAGGTCCTAAGCCGGACCCAACAGCCGGCGCCCGAGCCGCGCTTCGTCGTCGTGCAGGCGTTGCCCAAGGGCGAACGGGCCGAGCTGGCCGTCGAGGCGCTCACCGAGCTGGGGGTCGACGAGATCGTGCCCTGGTCGGCCAGCCGCTCGATCAGCCAGTGGCGCGGCGCCGACAAGATCGACAAGGGGCTCGCGAAATGGCGCAAGACCGCGCTGGAGGCCAGCAAGCAAAGCCGTCGCGCGCGGATCCCGCTCATCGAGGACTTGGCCAGCACAGCCGACGTGCTCGGCCTGGTCGGCGATTGCGCCGCCGCCTTCGTGCTGCACGAGGACGCGGACGCCTCGCTGGCCCGCCAATCGCTGCCGAGCCGGGGCACGGTCGTCCTGGTGATCGGGCCCGAGGGCGGGATCTCGCCTGAGGAGCTCGTGGCCCTGCAGGCCGCCGGCGCGACGCCGGTGAGACTGGGGGCCGAGGTGTTGCGCACCTCGACCGCGGGGGCGGCCGCGCTGGCCGTGCTCTCGGTCGCGGCCGGTCGCTGGGGCGATACGGTGTAGGTGTGACTCAGCCTGTTCCGAGCCGACCCCATTTCGATCCGGATTGCCCGTTCTGCCGGATCGCCGCCGGCGAGATCCCGGCGGACGTCGTCTACTCCGACGAGCAGGTGCTGGCCTTTCGCGACATCGCGCCCAAGGCGCCAGTGCACGTCCTGGTCATCCCACGGCCGCACTTCGCCGACGTCCGCGAGCTGGGCGCCGATCCCGAGTCCGCGGCGGCGGTGCTGGCCGGCGTGCGCGCGGTCGCCGAAGCACTGGCGTTGCCCTACTTCACGACCGTGTTCAACACCGGCGCCGCCTCGGGCCAGACGGTGCTGCACGCCCACGCGCACGTGCTCAGCGGCAACGGCGTGATGTGGGCCCACGGCCAATAGGGATTCGGCCGTACCCGATCGGCCGAGCCCGGCTAAACTGAACTAAATCGCAGCCCGAGAAATCCAGCGAGAAGAGCACTGAGAAAATCCCCATTGAGCGAACATTGAGAGAAAGCAGCGAAGCCACCTTGTCGGTACCCGGTACGGCGCCCGGTTCTGCACTCCCGCGTCAGCGGGTCACCACCCGGCTGGTGGTTCCCCGGGAGGCCGCCATGGTCGGCCTGCTCGGCCCCCGCGACTCCTTGCTCAAGGTCATCGAGGCGCGCCTGAAGTCGGAAATCCACGTCCGCGGCAACGAGATCACCGTGACCGGCGAACCGGCCGACAACGCACTGGCCATCCGACTGTTCGAGGAGTTGCTTGCGCTGATGGAATCCGGACAAGACCTGACCCCCGACGCGGTGGGCCGGTCGCTCGGCATCCTGCAAGCCGACACCCAGCAACGACCGGCCGAGGTGCTGAGCCTGAACATCCTGTCGCGGCGCGGCAAGAACATCCGGCCGCGGACGGTCAACCAGAAGCGCTACGTCGACGCCATCGACGAGCACACGATCGTCTTCGGCATCGGCCCGGCCGGCACCGGCAAGACTTACCTCGCGGTGGCCAAGGCCGTCCAAGCGCTGCAGGCCAAGCAGGTGAACCGGATCATCCTCACCCGGCCGGCGGTCGAGGCCGGTGAGCGGCTGGGCTTCCTGCCCGGCACCCTCAACGAC
>JAOPUY010000628.1 GCA_025963265.1 Frankiales bacterium
ACATGGTCTCGTACATCCTGCGGCCGTAGAGGTACGTGCCGATCGGTCGCTCGAGGTTGTTGACGAAGTCGTGCACCTCGGAATCCGGTGCGCTCCAGTCAAAGTTGCCCTGCGCATCCACCGTGTAACCATCCAGCGATGCGATTGCCGAATAGATGAGCTCGCCCATCCCGCAAGTCTTACAGCTAGCGCGCCCGCGCCACCACTGCCCGCGCGTGCCGAAGCACTGGCTCATCCACCATCTGGCCCTCGAAAGTGAAGACGCCGTGTGCTCCGGAAGCGGCTGCGAGCAACGCACGCGCCTGCTCGACCTGCGCCGGCGTCGGGGCGTAAGCCTCGCGAATCACCGCAACCTGGCTGGGGTGGATGCACGCGGTCGCCGCGAATCCGACCGCCACCGCATCCCGCGCCTCGGCTCCCAGCCCGGCAACATCCGCGATATCCAGGTAGACGGAGTCGATCGCCGCCGTGTCGTTGGCCGCTGCCGCGAGCAGCACCGCGGAGCGCGCGAACCGGGCGACGTCGCGGTATTCGCCATCCTCACGCCTGCTGGAGGTTCCGCCGAGAGACGCGACCAGGTCCTCTGCGCCCCACATGAGCGCGACGACGTGATCGACCGCGGCAATCTGCGGGGCGGCAAGAATTCCTGCGGCAGTCTCGCAGAGCGCAATCACGTCATACCCGCGAAGCGCATCGATCTCGGGGGCGCTTGACGCCTTCGGCAACATGACCCGGGTGTATCCGGTCTTTCGGAGGGCCGCGAGGTCTGCCTCGAATTCGTCCGTTGCGAAGCCATTGACCCGCACGATGACCCGCGACGGATCGATTGGATGCGCCAGCAGCGCGGCACGTCCGGCATCCTTATCCGCCGCGGCGACGGCATCCTCGAGGTCGAGGATGACCGCATCCGCGCGCTCGAGCGCCTTCTCGTAGCGCTCCGGGCGTTCGGCCGGGCAGAACAGGATGGCGGGCCCGAGGTCGAAAGCAGCGCTGTTCAACGTCATGGCCGCGCTCCAACACACCAGACGAGAGCAGATCGCCCGGTCGTGCCCACGAGCATGCCATCCTGGTTGATTGCGCGGTGTGTCATCGTGACGATTCCCTGCCCCGGACGCGAAGACGAGAGTCGCTTGTCGTCAATTACCGTCTCGAAGTAGAGGGTGTCGCCGAGAAACACCGGCATCGGGAACGCCACATCCGTAAACCCGAGATTCGCCACGAGCGTGCCCTGCGTCAGCTGCGCGACGGATGCGCCAACCATTGACGAGAGCGTAAACATCGAGATGACCAGCCGCTGCCCGATCGGCTGCGTCGCCGACCTTGCCGCGTCCAGGTGTAGGGCCTGCGTGTTCATCGTCAGTGTCGTAAACAGGGAATTGTCGCCCTCGGTGATGGTGCGACCGGGGCGATGTAGGTAGCGCGTGCCGACCTCGAACTCCTCGAAGTACAGGCCGCGCTGCTCGATTGCCTTGTTGACAGTGCCGCCTTCGCTCACAGAGTGCTCCCCGGTCGAACCAATTCTGGCGGAATCCGCAGCGGCGCGCCCGTCGCCTCAACGACCTCGGAGATACTGACCCCGGGCGCGAGCTCGCGGAGCACCAGCGAGCGCGGCCGATCCGGCTTCTGCTCGAACTCGATAATGGCGAGATCGGTGATGATCCGATCGACGCACGCGACGCCGATGACCGGCAGGGCGCAGCGGGCGACGATGCGCGATTGCCCGCGCCAGTCGGTGTGCTCCATCATCACGACCACCCGGCCGCCCTCGAAGTCGAGGCCTTCAAGGTCGTCATCCACAACACCGGTCCCAGAGCTCGCCGACCGGGCCAGGTCACCGCTCGCCGAGACCTGCAGCGCGCCGAAGACGGCGACATCGGTGTGGTGCGGGTCGACCGCATCCTTGCCCGGGTATGCACCCGCGCCGAGCCTGCCTCTTTCGAAATGAAGAACCAGCTCGGCATGCTCGGCACGCACCCTAGAACCCAAGCTCGCGGCTGATAACCATCAGCTGAACTTCGCTCGTGCCCTCTCCGATTTCCAGGATCTTCGAATCACGGTAATGCCGCGCGACGGGGCTCTCGTTGAGGAAGCCGTAGCCGCCGAAGATCTGGGTCGCGTCGCGAGCGTTGTCCATGGCCGCTTCGCTGCAGATCAGCTTCGCGAGGCTGGCCTGCATCTTGAACGGCTGATGGGCAACGATCCGGCGAGCCGCGTCGTAGTAGGCCAGCCGAGCCGCGTGCACCCGGGCCTGCATCCGCGCGATCTTGAACGAGATGTGCTGGTTGTCGCCGATGGGATGACCGAACACGTTTCGTGACTTGGCGTATTTGATCGACTCCTCGAGGCAGCCCTGGGCAGCGCCGGTGCAGAGCGCCGCAAACGCGACACGTCCCTCATCGAGGCTCTCCAGAAAATTCGCGAACCCTCGACCGCGCTCGCCGAGCAAGTTGTCCTCCGGCACGTGCACGTCGCGGAAGATCAGTGGATGCGTGTCCGAGGTGTGCCAGCCGACCTTGTCGTAGCTTGGCTCAACCGTGAACCCGGGAGTGCCGCTTGGCACGATGATGGCCGAGAGCTCCTT
>JAOPUY010000400.1 GCA_025963265.1 Frankiales bacterium
CGTGGATGCCGCGCTGCACTACCTGGCCCGGATGATCGTGGCCGGGGAGGACCCGCGGTTCATCGCGCGGCGCCTGGTCGTGCACGCCAGCGAGGACATCGGCCTGGCTGATCCGACCGCGCTGCTGGCCGCGACCGCCGCCGCGGACGCGGTCGCGCTGATCGGGATGCCCGAGGCCCGCATCAACCTCGCCCAGGCCACCATCCACCTCGCGCTGGCGCCGAAGTCCAACGCGGTGGTGATGGCGATCGATCAGGCCATCGGCGACGTCAAGGGCGGCTTGGCCGGCAACGTGCCGGTGCACCTGCGCGACGGTCATTACCCCGGGGCCAAGAAACTCGGGCACGCGCAACGCTACGTCTACCCGCACTCGCTGCCCGAGGGCGTCGCCACCCAGCAGTATCCGCCGGACGAGCTGGTCGGCGCCGACTACTACCAGCCCAGCCAGCGGGGAGCCGAACGGGCGATCAGCGAGCGGCTGGCCAAGCTCCGATCAGTGCTGCGCGGGCGCAACCGGTAGGGTCTGTTCACTGCCGCCGGAGCTCGACTTGAGACCGGATTCACCGCGAAGGAGGCCCCCACGTGCACGCTGGGGCTATCGCCGGGCTCATTGCCGCTGGCGCGTTTGTGTTACTCGTACTGCTGTTGGCGATACCGCTGTTGAAGCTAGGCAAGACCTTGGACGAGGCGACCCTCGCCATTCGCAAGACCCACGAGGGCGCCACGCCGCTGTTGTCGCAGGCTCAGACGACAGTGGCCAACGTGAACAACCAGCTAGACCAGGTGGAGGGCATCGCCAAGGGCGTCAACTCCATCACCACCAACGCGGCCGCGCTGACCTCGCTGGTGTCCTCGACCGTCGGCAGTCCGTTGATCAAGGTCGCCGCGTTCTCCTACGGCGTGCGCTCGACCGTGCGCAAGCGGCAGGACCAGCAGGCGATCAGCGACGCTCGACACGCCCGGCGGACCTCACGACGGGAGGGCTGAGATGCGTCGACTTTTCTGGACGGCCTTCGGGGCGAGCCTGGGGGTGCTGATCTTCCGTAAGCTAAGTAAGGCGGCCGAGAAGCTGACGCCGAAGGGCGTCGCCTCCTCAGTCAGCTCCGGGCTCACCGAGCTCGGCTTCGCGCTGCGGGACTTCTCCGACGACGTGCGGGCGGCGATGTCCTCCCGCGAGTCCGAGTTGCGCACCGCCGCCGGGCTGGACGCGACGGGCGCCGGGCCCGACAGCACCACCGCCTGACCGCGCCATCGCCTAACCGCACCATCGCCTGACCGGCGCCGAGATCACTGCATCGAAGGAGTACCACCATGCGTTCGGCCGAGATCCGTCGGCGGTTCCTCGCGCACTTTGAGGCCAACGGGCACACCGTGGTCCCCAGCGCGCCGTTGCCCTTCGACGACCCCAACCTGCTGTTCATCAACGCGGGCATGGTGCAGTTCGTCCCGTACTTCATCGGTCAGCAAGCCGCTCCCTGGACCCGCGCCACCAGCGTCCAGAAGTGCATCCGCACCCAGGACATCGAAGAGGTCGGCAAGACCACCCGGCACGGCACCTTCTTCCAGATGAACGGCAACTTCTCCTTCGGCGACTACTTCAAGGAAGAAGCCATCAAGCTGGCCTGGGCGCTGTCGACCAACTCGCAGGACGACGGCGGCTTCGGCCTGGACCCGGAGAAGATCTGGGCCACCGTCTACCTCGACGACGACGAGGCGATCGACATCTGGCACCGCGTGATCGGCCTGCCGCTCGAGCGGATCGTGCGCCGGGGCAAGGCCGACAACTTCTGGTCGATGGGCATCCCCGGCCCGTGCGGGCCGTGCAGCGAGCTCTACTACGACCGCGGTCCCAACTACGGCGCCGAGGGCGGTCCGGAGGTCGACGAGGACCGCTACATGGAGTTCTGGAACCTCGTCTTCATGCAAAACGAGCGCGGCGAGGGCACCACCAAGGACGATTACCCGATTCTGGGCGAGCTGCCAGCGAAGAACATCGACACCGGCATGGGCATGGAGCGGATGGCCGCGCTGCTGCAGGGCGTCGACAACTTGTACGAGATCGACGAGACCCGGCCGATCCTGGACCGGGCCGCGCAGCTGACCAAGAAGCAGTATGGGCTGCACTCGGGCCACGCCGCGTCCGAGTCGCACCCCGACGACGTCCGGCTGCGGGTGGTCGCCGACCACATCCGCACCGCGTTGATGCTCATCGGAGACGGCGTGACCCCGTCCAACGAGGGTCGCGGTTACGTGCTGCGTCGGATCCTGCGCCGGGCGATCCGCTCGATGCGGCTGCTGGGCTGGGACGAGCCCGCGCTGCCCGAGCTGATGCCGGTCGCCCGCGACTGCATGTCCGCGTCCTACCCGGAGCTGGCCACCGACTTCGAGCGCATCAAGATGATCGCGTACTCCGAGGAGGAGAGCTTTCGCAAAACCCTGGCCTCGGGCACCGCGATCTTCGAGGGCGCGGCCGCCGAGTTGCTGCAGGGCGTCCCGCCCGTGGCGGGCACGGCCGTCCTGCCCGGCGAGCAGGCGTTCAAGCTGCACGACACGTACGGCTTCCCGATCGACCTGACGCTGGAGATGGCGGCCGAGAGCGGCCTGACCGTCGATTTGGACGGTTTTCACCGGCTGATGACCGAGCAGCGGGAACGGGCCAAGGCCGATTCCCGTGACAAGAAGGGCGCGCACGAGAACTCCGACGCCTATCGCGAGCTGCGCGCCTTGGGCGAGACGGTCTTCATCGGCTACACCGACCTCAGCAACGAGACCGCGGTGCGCGGCATCGTCGCCGACGGCCAGCTCGTCCCCAAGGCGAAGGCCGGCGAAATCGTCGAGGTCGTGCTCGATGAGACGCCGTTCTACGCCGAGTCCGGCGGCCAGATCGCCGATGAGGGCATCATCACCGCCAGCGGCGCGAAGTTGCGGGTGATCGACGTCCAGAAGGCGGTCAAGGGCCTGATCACGCACCGCGTCGAGGTCGAGGAGGGCGAGATCGGCGCCGGCGAGGTCGTGCGGGCCGAGGTCGACCACGAGTGGCGGCGCTCGGCTCGGCAAGCGCACTCGGGCACCCACGTCATCCACGCGGCGCTGCGCGAGGTGCTCGGCCCATCGGCTCTGCAGAGCGGCTCCTACAACCGGCCGGGCTACCTTCGGCTCGACTTCGCCTGGGGCTCGGCCCTCGACGACGTCACCAAGCGCGACTTGGAAGAGGTCGCCAACCGGGCGCTGCGGGCCGATCTGGCCGTCACCGTCGAGCACATGCCGCTGGCCCGGGCCCGGGAACTAGGCGCGCTGGCCCTGTTCGGCGAGACCTATGACGCCGACGTGCGAGTCGTCGAGATCGGCGGCCCCTGGTCGCGGGAGCTGTGCGGCGGCACGCACGTCGACCACTCCTCGCAGGTGGGCGCTCTGGCGCTGATCGGGGAGGCCTCGGTCGGGGCCGGCGTGCGGCGACTCGAGGCCTACGTCGGGTTAGAGGCCATCCGGTACCTGGCCAACGAGCGCGCGCTGGTCAACGCCATCGCCGAGACCCTCAAGGTCCCCTCGGCCGACGCGCCCGAGCGGGTGGCCGCGCTGGTGGAGCGGCTCAAGGTCGTGGAAAAGGAACTGGAGCGCAACCGGGTCGCTGCGGTGCTGGCCGGAGCGGGCCAACTCGCGGCGCAGGCCGAGGACGTCGCGGGCGTGCAGGTGTTGGCCACCCAGGCCCCGGCCGGCGTGACCGGCAACGACCTGCGCACCCTGGCGGTGGATATTCGCGGCCGCCTGGATCAGGGCCGCGCCGCCGTGGTCGTCCTCACGTCAGACCTCGATGGCAAGGCCAGCTTCGTCGCGACGGTCAACAAGGCGGCGCAGCAGCAGGGCCTGTCGGCGGGCGAGCTGGTCAAGGAGTTCGCGCCGGTGCTCGGCGCGCGCGGCGGCGGCAAGGCCGACCTCGC
>JAOPUY010000409.1 GCA_025963265.1 Frankiales bacterium
CCGCTCGGCGCGGATCTGAGCGCGCTGCAGGCGCTGGCCGACCAGCTCGCCCAGGGCCGGCGCGGCTGCTCCTCGATCGTCGGCTCGGCCGAGGCGGTGCGGGTCATCTGGCCGGTGCTGTCGCGGCGCTGGGGGGCCGCCCGGGCGATCCGCGCCAGCCAGCCGTTGCTCGTCACCTCCGAGCGCCCGGCCGTGGCGGTGGACGAATCGGTGCGGAGGGTGACGTTGACCGACCTCCCGCGCTTCATGCCGGCGGCCGTCTCGATGTTCACCGAGGAGTTGGGCATCTCGCCCATCGGACCCGACGGCGGGGCGAGCTACCGGGCCCGAGTCGCCGACGTCATCGCCTCGGGTCGGGCCTTCGCCCGCTTCGACGAGCGGGGTCGGGTCGAGTTCAAAGCCGAGATCGGCGCCCTGTCGCGAGGCAGCGCGCAGGTCCAAGGCGTTTGGATGCGTCCAGACTTGCGGGGCCGGGGGATGGGGACCGCCGCGATGGCCGCGGTCATCGATCTCGCGCTGCGGCAAGCGCCGACCGTGAGTCTGTACGTCAACGATTTCAACACGGTGGCCCGCCGGATGTACGACCGGCTCGGCATGCGCCAGATCGGGACGCTGAGCACCATCTTGTTTTAGCCGCCCGCTGTCTGCTCGAGGGTCAGGTTCCGGGGAACGGCACGGTCGGCGCGTCCGGGGTGAGCAATGCCCGCCAGTACAGCGAGTCATTCGCCGCGGCCGTCAGCCCGGCCAAGGCCTGGCTCCGGTAGGCCGTCAGGCTGGCGACGGAGCCGCCCGCGGCGGCGATGACCGTGGCCGTCGCCGACAGCAGGTTGCGGTAGGCGCTGGCGCAGTCTTGCTCCAGGGCCAGCGCCCATTGCTGCGCGCTGGCGGCGTCGGTGACCGGCTTGGGTGGTTCGTATTGCACGGCCGCCGGCGCCCCGGCGGTCCCGAGTGCGGCCAATTGCTCGAGCAGCCCGTCGCGGGCCACCCGGTGGGCGGCCTCGGCCGCGCGCGCGTGCTCGATCTCCGCGCTCTGCGTCAAGTTCACCCCGATGACCGGGTAGCCGTAGATCGCCGCGTGCTCGGTGGCCAGCACCGCTTGCAGCGCCGCGACGGCCGCCGGGCCGGACGACGGCTGGGCGCTCGGACTGCTCATGTCAGCTCAACCAGGTGGGTGCTCAGGCCGGCGGCGATCGATCCGAGCAGCGGGACGACGACCGCGCCGTTCGGCTCCGTCGCCGGCCAGCTCAGGCAGGCTTGCGACACGCTGGCGACGCTCGATCGCACCGCCGCCGAGAGCTCGGTGAGGCTGGCGAGCGGGTTGCCGGCGCTGGCTGAGGGCGCGGCGTCCGGGCTGGCCGATCCGGTCGGGCTGGCGCCGGGCGCGTCCTGCTGGCTGAGCCGCCACCCGGGATAGCGCTGCAGCACCGCCTCGACGGCCGCGCTCTGGGCGGCCACGTCGGCCCGCAGCGCCGACAGGATCGCCGCCCGGGCGGGCTGATCGGCGGCGACCGTGTCGTAGCCGGCGAGCAGCCGCCGCTGCTGGGCGAGCACGGCGGTCAGCGCACTCGGTGGCGGCGGTGGCGGCACGGCGACCTTGTGGTGGACCGATTTCTCCAGGCCCAGTCCCGCGCCGGCGACGGCGGCCACCAATAGCACTGATCCGCTCAGCAGGGTGCGGCGTCCGATCTCAGGCATGTCCCGTCCAGTGTCGCAGATGACGGTAGTGTGAACGATCGGATCGGCAAGTCTTCAAAACTGGAAACCGACGGGAGCGCGAGGCGAATGAGTGCGCGAACGCCGCAACGCCATCAGCTGATCGAGTTGCTCGACCCGGTGGTGCAGTCCGCGGGCTATGACCTCGAGGACGTGACCGTCACCGCAGCCGGCCGGCGCAGCCTGATCCGCGTGATCGTCGACGGCGACGAGGGTATCGACCTGGACGGCGTCGCCGTGGTGGCCCGAGCCGTGTCCGAGCTGCTGGATGACGACGTCGATGGCGCCCCGACCTTCGCCGGCCCGTACGTGCTCGAAGTGTCCTCGCCGGGCGTGGACCGACCCTTGACTCAGCCCCGTCACTGGCGGCGGGCGGCGGGTCGCCTGGTCACCCTCGAGCTGACCGGCGGCGAGCAGCTCACCGGTCGGGTCCTGAGCGCCGACGAGCGGCGGCTGTCCCTAGACGTCGCCGGGCAGCGTCGCGACTTGGCGTTGAGCGAGGTCGGACCCGGCCGGGTCCAGGTCGAGTTCTCCCGCCCTGGTGAGGACGATCTGACGGCCGACGAGCTGGTCGACGACGAGCTGGCCGCCGAGGACCTGGCCGCCGAGGACCTGGCCGAGGATGACTTTGCCCTTGAGAACGATGACGATTCACCACCCGTCAGAGTCACCGTCCCAGATGAGGAGGCCTGAGCCGCCATGGTCTCAGTGGACATCGCAGCGCTGCGCAGCATCGAGCGCGAGAAAGAGATCTCGTTCGACACGGTCATGGAGGCGCTGGAGACGGCGCTGCTCACGGCCTACCGCCACACCAACCACCCGATGCCTCACGTCCGGGTCGAGATCGACCGCAAGAGCGGCGCGGTGACGGTGTGGGCGGCGGAGTACGGCAAAGACGGCAACCTGATCGAGGAATTCGACGACACCCCCACCGACTTCGGCCGGATCGCGGCCATGACGGCCAAACAGGTCATCGTCCAGCGACTGCGCGACGCCGAGCACGATCACACCTACGGCGAGTACGCCGGGCACGAGGGTGACATCGTCACCGGCATCATCCAGGCCGACGCCCAGGCCACTCAGCGCGGCCTGGTGCTGGTTTCATTGGGCAAGGTCGAGGCGGTGCTGC
>JAOPUY010000424.1 GCA_025963265.1 Frankiales bacterium
ATCTCAGCGTCAGTCGGGGCACTCACTCAAGACTGCGCCACCGGGACACGAGATGTCCAGAGGCGATCAGAGGACGTCCGTCGGGCAGTGCGACTCCGCGGGTCTGCCTGCTCAGCCGCCGGCTGCGCGGCCCCCGTCAATGCGGAGCGTCGCACCGGTGACGAACGTGGCGCGTTCGAGGTAGAGAACCCCGTCGACCACGTCGCTGACCTCGCCCACGCGTCCCAGGGGATGCCTCTTGGCCAGCTCACGGTAGGACGCCGGGTCGTGGAGTGGGGTTTCGATGATGCCGAGCGCCACCGCGTTGACGCGGACGCCCCGTCCGGCGTACTCCGTGGCGAGCGAGCGGGTCACCGCCTCGAGGCCGCCCTTCGTCAGGGAGGCCAGGGCCGACGGTTCCCTTGCATCCGCGTGCTCCACGAGGCTGGTGCTGACGTTGACGACGTGGCCGCCACCCTGCGCGACGAGCTGCGCGATGACCCGCTGGGTTATGTGAAAGAACCCGGTGAGGTTGACCGAGGTGATCGCCACGTAATCATCGAGGGTGTAGTCGGTAAACGGCTTCCCGATGTAGATGCCCGCGTTGTTGACCAGCGTGTCGATCCGGCCGAACTGGTCGAGCGCCTGCCGGACTACGAGCTCGGCGGTCTCGGCTTGCCCGATGTCCCCCGGAATCATCAGCAGATCCGGTGTTGCTGACGCCTCTGTTGCTGAGGCGTTGACGGAAAGCGCCGTACCCACCACGGCGTAACCCGCGGCGGCGAAAGCAGCGACGATGCCGGCTCCAATCCCTTGGGACGCCCCGGTGACGATCGCCACCTTCTTCGCCGCTCGTGGCACATCGTGCTCCGGCTCCGACCGTGGCGTGCCGCTTACTGGAGATGTCATCGACGTTCTCCTGCACTCGTTGGGACTTGGCCGAGTCGCTGGAACCGTTGAGCAGGTCGGCGGGCGCGTTGCTTATCGGCGGGAAAGGTCCCGGTAAGCCCGTGCGCGCGACTGGGCCGCGCTGACTGCGTCGCCGGCTTCCTCGACGACCCGTTGGAGCGTCGTCTCGTTGGACGCGGACCCCTCGGCTAGCAGCGCGGTCCGGACTTGCGCGCAGGTGCGCTGGATCAACTTCGCACGGGCGGCGTGGCCGGCGAGCATCCGAGCTCGCACTCTGCGGTCGGGTTCGGCGGCGATGAGCCGCAGGTCGAGGTCCAGGTCCTGCGCCTGCCGGGCGAGGGCCGCGACGCTGCCGTCCAGCCCGTCGACGGGACGCCCGGCCCGGCGCGAGAGTCGCAGCGCCTGAGCGGCGGCGGTGACTTCGCGGCGCAGGTCGCGGCGCACGCGCCAGACGGTGCCCGCGGCGCCGGGTAGCAGGGCGCGAGTCGTCATGGCCGGTCCCTGCGCGCGGGCGGCCAGGAAATCGCCGACGGCCAGCGGCGACAGCTTCCAGCCCCCGAGGCGCCGGTCGGTGGGGCGGCGCCAGGCGAGGAGGGCCCACGCCGCGCGGCGGAGCCGGCGGGTAGCGCGTCGAATGAGCAGCGCGACGATGACGCAGCCCACCGCAACGAGCATGGTGGCCGCGAGCAGCAAATCCAGCAGGGTGCGCATCCTGATCCCTCCTCGGCTGATGAGCCTGTCGGCCGATTCAGCGTACGGCGAAATCCGGCAGGTGCGCCCGGCCCGGTTCCGCGGCCGAGCCCCACGAAGTTTCGGACCCGCGTGTTTCATCATCCGGCATGGATGGGGCCGAGCTCAGCCCCGGAGAGAACGCTCGACAACGGACCGCCGCGCGCACCCCCGTCCCTGAAGGAGACTTCGTGACCGATCCATTGGACGAGAAGCCCGGCGCTGATGGCCGAGCGCAGGCTCCGGAGAGCTACACGTGGCCGTTGCTGGCGCTCCTGGTGATGATTCTTCCGCAGGTTCTGGTGCCGTCCAGCTATCGCGTCGGTCCGCCGCTGGTCGTTCCGATCCTCGAGACCGCCGCCTTCTTCACCATGGCGGCCATTGCCGCACTGCCCGGTGCGGTCCCCGTGCGGGCCCGGCCGATCCTAATGGCGGCGCTGGGTGTTCTGGCCGCAGCCAACGTCCTCGCCGCGGTCCGGCTGAGCGCGCTCGTGCTCGACGGCGGATTCCAACGCCACCACTACAGCGCCGACCGCCTTCTGATCGCAGGCGCGATGCTCTTGGCCAGCAACCTGATCACCTACGGGGTGCTGTACTGGCAACTCGACGGCGGGGGGCCGAGCGGCCGACTCACCTCAGCCAAGTCCCGGTGCCGGGACTTCGAGTTTCCGCAACTGTCGGCACGGGAGGGGGTTTCGCCGCCGTGGCAGCCACGGTTCGCCGATTACCTCTACGTCGCCTACACCAACATTGTTGCCTTCAGCCCGACGGACACGGTCCCGTGGAGTCGGCGGGCCAAGGGCCTAATGACGCTGCAGTCGATCAGCGCGCTCACCGTGTTAATCGTCGTGCTCGCCCGGGTGATCAACATCCTCCCCAGCTGAGTCGAGCCAGGCGAGCAGCCGGTCGCGGTCATCGACGATGCTTCGGTAGGCGAGCAACTCAGGGCTGAGGGAACGGACCAGGCCGGCGGCACGCCGTCGCTGGTCGGCGTCGAGGTCGGCCAGTGGCATGACGGTGGTCCGGATGGTGAAGACGACTGCCCCGCTCTGGGGCAGCACGCGCAGGGTTTGCCGTTCGGATCGAAGGAAGAATCCCTCGGGCATCGGCTGGGGGCCGGCGTCCGGCCGGCGTGGCTGGAACAACTCGGGTGCGTCGAGGACACCGATGTTGAAGCGCAGCATGCCTCGCTCGGGGGTGAGCCGGGCGAACAGCCTGTCGACGGCCTCGCCGATCTGGTCCGCGTAACCCGGGATCGGCGCGTGAATCCCGGACATCGGTAGCCCGAGCTTCTCGGCCAGCACCCAGCGGAACGGGAATGACAGGCTGGCCGCGACCAGCACGGGCCGGCCTTGCTCGTCCGGTAGATGCAGGCAGAGGTCCTCAGGCACGAGCAAACCGGCTTGCTCGATCGGGTGGGCGTCGCTGG
>JAOPUY010000426.1 GCA_025963265.1 Frankiales bacterium
CCTGACCAAGCGCTACGGCGAGAAGACCGCCGTCGACGGCCTGACGTTCAGCGTGAAGGCCGGTGTGGTGACCGGCTTCCTCGGTCCGAACGGCGCCGGCAAGTCGACCACCATGCGGATGATCGCCGGCTTGGACGCCCCGACGTCCGGCTCGGCGCTGGTCAACGGCCGGCCCTACCAACAGGCTCGGGTGCCGATGGCCGAACTCGGCATTCTGCTCGAGGCCAAAGCCGTGCACACCAGCCGCACGGCCTACCACCACCTGCTCGCCTTGGCCCAGACCAACGGCGTCCCCCGCTCTCGGGTGGCCGAGGTGATCGACCTGGTCGGTCTGGGCGAGGTCGCGCGTAAACGCGCCGGCGGATTCTCCCTCGGCATGGGGCAGCGGCTCGGCATAGCCTCGGCGCTGCTGGGCGATCCGCAGACGATTGTGCTGGACGAGCCGATCAACGGTTTGGACCCCGAAGGCATCCTGTGGGTGCGCAACCTCCTCAAGGCGCTGGCCGCCGAGGGTCGCACCGTCTTCATCTCCTCTCACCTGATGAGCGAGATGGCCCTGACCGCCCATCACCTCATCGTGGTCGGACGGGGCGAGCTCATCGCCGACGTCAACGTCGAGGAGTTCGTGGCGATGGCCTCCACCAATGTCGTGCTGGTCCGCTCCCCGCAGGCCACCCAACTACGCGAGTTGCTGCAGGCGCCTGACGTCAGCATCAGCAGCGCCGAGGCGGGCGTGCTGGAGGTTCGCGGCGTGAGCGCCGAAGCCATCGGCGACCTCGCGTACGAGCATCAGATCCGACTGCACGGACTGACTGTCCAGCAGGCCTCACTGGAGGACGCGTTCATGGAGATGACTCGCGACTCGGTCGAATTCCATGCCCACCCCGCTGCCACCCACCCCACTGCCCAGCCCACTGCCACCCACGCCGGAGAGCCGCGATGACCAGCACCCTCACCCCCGCCCCGGCGCCGGCGCCGGCCGAGTTGACTGTGACCCCGCGCTTTCCCGGCATGAAAGTCACGCAGGCGCGGGTCATCGTCTCCGAGTGGACGAAGTTTCGGTCGCTGCGCTCGACCCTGATCACGCTGGCGATCAGCGTGATCCTCACCGTCGGCCTCGGCGTGCTGATCAGCGCCGTCACCGCCTCGCACTGGGATCAGGCCTCGGCCCTCGACCGCGCGGACTTCAACGCCGTCGTCACCAGCCTCAACGGCGTCCGCATCTCCCAACTGGCCGTCGGCGTGCTCGGCGTCCTGCTGCTCAGCGGCGAGTACGCCACCGGCATGATCCGGGCCTCCCTCACCGCGGTGCCCAAGCGGCTTCCGGTCTTGTGGGCGAAGCTGTCGGTCTTCACCGTCGTCGTCGGCCTGATCTCGATCGCCTCGACCTTCATCGCGTTCTTCCTCGGCCAGGCGATGCTGTCCAGCCGCCACCTCCAGGTGACGATCAGCAGCCCGCACGCCGTCCGGATGGTGCTCGGCGCGGGCCTCTACCTGCTGCTCGTCGGGCTCATCGGGATGGCCTTTGGTGGGCTGCTGCGCAACACCGCGGCCGGCATCTCCGCGCTGGTCGCGTTGTTCTTCGTGATCCCACCGGTGTTGGAGTTGCTGCCGCAGAGCTGGACGAACGCCATTGGGCCCTACCTGCCGGCCGCCGCCGGCGAGGCGTTCTGGGGGCATCCCGATAGCGCGCACCTGTCGGCCCTGTCCGGGTTGCTGGTCCTGTTGGGCTGGACCGCCGCGGTGATCGCCGCCGCCGCCGTCCGGCTCAAGACCCAGGACGCCTGACCCGGCCCCGGCCCTTACACCACGATCGGCCGCGCGACGCCGTTAGCTGTGGCGCGGTTGTGCGTTTGCTTTGGCGATAAGGCGACCTAGACGCTCCCTTTGCCCGGACGTACCTTAGGAGCATCCAGGGATCTAAACCGCGGAGAAATCCGAATCTCAGGCGTCGTTCGGTGAGGTCCACCTATGAGCATTATCGGTGCACGATCATGAGAATCGTCGGTGCACGATGACTCAGGCCGGGCCGCTTTCGGTCGACTTCCTGGCCCTCGCCCGCGCACTGTGCGCTTGCCGGACCGTGGCCGAGACTTTGAAGGCCATCCTCACAATGGCCACCGAGCGGGTGGACGGCGCGCAAGACGCGGCAGTCACCTTGTGGAGCGGCGGCGACCGCTACGAGACGGTGGCCTCGACCGGCAGCCTGCCCGCTCAGGTCCTCGGGTTGCAGTACAAGACCCTAGAAGGTCCGTGCATCGACGCCATCAAGCAGCACGAGGTGTGCCGTAGCGACGACGTCGCGGCCGACGAGCGTTGGCCGGTGTTCGCGCGGTTGGCCACGGACCGCACCGAACTCGTGAGCACCGTCTCGCAGCGGCTCTACTTAGAAGACGACGTCAGCACCGGGGCTCTGAGCGTCTACTCCCGCAATCCCGCCGCGTTCGGGGCCGACAGCTTGGCCGCCCTCGACGTCGTCGCGGCCCACAGCGCGATCGCCCTGGCCAAGGCCGAGAACGCCGATCGGGTCGAACATCTGCAGATTGCCCTGCACACGAACCGAAGCATCGGAATGTCGATCGGGATTCTGATGGCCACCTACAAGGCCACCCCGGATGAGGCATTCGAGCTGCTGCGGTTGGCCAGCCAGCAGTCGCACCGCAAGCTCTCCGAGATCGCCGTCCAGGTGGTCCACACCGGAACGCTGGACTGCGACTGAACCTCGCTGGCCTCCACGTCGCAGGAATCGGGCGGTCCTCGCCGCAGCGGATAAGCTCCAGGGCAGCGATGACTCAATCAGGCGCAGGCGAACCTCAGCACACTGGGACGCGGGAGGAGTACCCACCGGCGCCGCAGTTCCCTGACATGCCCAAACTCGAGCTCGACGAGCTGCTGAGCCAGCTGATGTCGCGTGCGCAAGACGTCGTCGCGACCCAGGGCCGACTGCGGGGGCTCCTGCGCGCCAACCAGGCGATCGTCGGGAACCTCGCGCTGCCGGTCCTGCTGCACCGCATCGTGCAGGCGGCGTGCGAGCTCACCCACGCCCGCTACGGCGCCCTCGGCGTGATCGATCCGGCCGGCGGCGGCCTGGAGCAGTTCGTCAACGTCGGCTTCGATGAGCACACGGTCGCCCTGGTCGGGGACCTCCCCGAGGGCAAGGGGCTGCTGGGAGCGGTCATCGACGAGGCTCATCCGATCCGCCTGCGGGATATGGGCGCGGACCCGCGTTCGGTCGGCTTTCCCGCGCACCATCCGCCGATGAGCAGCTTCCTCGGGGTGCCGATCCGGGTGCGGGACGTCGTCTTCGGCAACCTCTACCTCACCGAACGCGACACCGGCGAGTTCACCGCCGAGGACGAGGAGCTCGCCGCCGCGCTGGCCGCGACGGCGGGCGTGGCCATCGCGAACGCCCGCCTGTACGAGGAATCCCGCCGCCGCCAGGACTGGTTGCAGGCCTCGACCGAAGTCACTCAGCAGCTGCTGTCGGCCGAGGGAGAGGAGCCGCTGCGCCTGATCGCCCGGCAGGCCCGCCTGATCGCCGCCGCCGACGTGGTGACGTTCATGATGCCCAGCGCCGATGGGCAGAACCTCATCGTCGAGGTCGCCGCGGGGGAAGGCAGCGATGACCTGATCGCGCTGACCTCGCCGATTGAGAACTCGCTGATCGGCGCTGCGTTCTCGGCTGGCGAGCCGGTCCTGGTCGGCGAAGTCGAACAGGACCACGATCAACTCGGAACGCCGTCGGACCTCCTCGCGCTGGGCGCGGTCATGATCGTGCCCCTCGGCGGGGACCAACGGCCCCGCGGCGTGCTGGTGATCGGTCGGCACCGTGGTCGGCACCGCTTCACCGACGCCGACCTCGAGATGGCCACGACCTTCGCCAACCACGCGTCGATCGCCTTGGAGCTCGCCGACGCCCGCGCCGATCAGCAGCGGATCGTGCTGCTGGAGGATCGGGACCGCATCGCCCGGGACCTGCACGATCACGTCATTCAGCGGCTCTTCGCCATCGGGCTCACGATCCAATCCGTGGCCGGCACGATGGATCAGGATGATCGCGCCGCCCGACTCGGCCGGGCGGTGGACGACATCGACGAGACCATCCGTCAGACCCGCACGACCATCTTCCAGCTACGCGGGCCGCTGGGGCCCGAGACCGGCGCCCTGCGGGCCCGGCTGCTGAGCGTGGTCGGCGACGTCACGGCGCTGCTGGGCTTCGAACCGGAGGTTCGCTTCAGCGGGCCGATCGACGCGCTGGTGCCTGAGCCGGCGGCCGATGACCTCGCGGCAGTCGTGCGCGAGGGGCTGACCAATGTGGCCCGGCACGCCCAGGCCAGCCGGGCGCAAGTCGAGGTCACGGTCACCCCAGGACAGCTGCGCCTGGACCTGATCGACGACGGCATCGGGATCGGGGAGTCCCAACGTCGAAGCGGGCTGGCCAATCTGCGCCATCGCGCCGAGGAGCACGGCGGGACGCTGACGCTGACGGCCGGCGACGGGCCCGAGGACGGCCACCGCGGCTCGGGGCGGCCCGCCGATCGGGAAGGAACCCATCTGCAATGGACGATTCCACTTCCGTGAGCGCCCGAGACCAGACCGATCCGATCCGGGTCTTTCTGCTAGATGATCACGAGATCGTCCGGCGGGGCATCGCCGACCTGCTACAGGCCGAGGCCGACATCCTGGTCGTGGGTGAGGCCGGCTCGGCCGCCGAGGCGCTGCGCCGGATCCCGGCGGCCGCGCCGCACGTGGCGGTGCTCGATGCTCGGCTGCCCGACGGCAGCGGCATCGAGGTCTGCCGGGAGATCCGCGCCTCCCAGCCCGAGATCCGATGCCTCATCCTGACCTCATACGACGACAACGACGCGATCTTCGCCGCCGTCATGGCCGGGGCGGCCGGCTACCTGCTGAAGGAGGTGCGCGGCAGCTACTTGGTCGACGCGATTCGTCAGGTGGCGGACGGGAAATCCCTGATGGATCCGGCGGTCACCGGTCGGCTGCTGAGCCGTCTGCGCGACGGTGCGCCCCAGGATCAACGACTGAGCTCGCTGACCCAACGCGAGCGCGAAGTCCTTGGCCTGATCGCCGACGGCCTGACGAACCGGGAGATCGGCGAACGTCTTTTCCTCGCGGAGAAAACCATTAAGAACTACGTCTCCGGCCTGCTCGCCAAGCTCGGGATGCAGCGACGCACGCAAGCGGCGGTCTACGGGGCCAACCTTGCCCGCGGGGCCAGCCCCGACCCGCACGCAGGCTGAGCCGGCCCACTCGGACTGTCCGCCGCTTGGGACCAAAGTCCCCGCGGAGCACCGACCAGCGCCCCTACAGCACGGACGGCGCCTCGGTCAGGATCAGCTTGGGAAGCTGAGCATGCCCCATGCTGCTCGTCCTCATAGTGCACGGAAAGGCCAACTCATGACCGCAGCAACTGTCGCCGCCCCCGGACCCAGCGAAAAGGCGGAGCACGCGCCGCCTTCCTCGACCGGCGAGGGACGCGCACCGCGACGCATGATCGACATCGTCCTCACCGGAGGAGGCCTGCTGATGACAGCGGTCCTCGTCATTGCCGGGTGTCTGCTGATCTGGGCGCACACCTTCGTCAACAACGAGATCCACAATCAGCTCGCGGCCGAGCAGATTTACTTTCCGGCCGCCAACAGCGCCGCCGTGGCCGCCCCCGAGTTCAAAGCCATGCGACAGTACGGCGGTCAGCAGTTGACCACCGGCGCGCAAGCCGAGGTGTACGCCGATCACTTCATCGCCAATCACCTCAAGGCCATCGGCGGGGGCAAGACCTACGCCCAGCTCAGCACCGAGGCCCAGGCTGACCCGAAGAACACCGTGCTGGCCGGTCAGGTCGCCACCGTCTTCAAGGGCGAGACGCTCCGCGGCTTGCTGCTCAACGCCTACGCCTTCGGGACGATGGCCACCATCGCTCTCATCGCCGCCATCGCCGCCTTCGTAGCGGCCGGTCTGATGCTCACGTTGTCTGCGCTGGGAGTCCTGCACATCCGCCGGACCAAGGGCACGGCCGCCGCCTGAGGGCGGCAGTGGGGCTTGTTACCTGGCCCACAGTGTCGGGCGTCTCATAATGAGAGTAGCTTAACAGTAGTGTGATATGCGGCGAACCGCCCTTAGGGCGCTTAGACAGCGAGGTGTCCATAATGCAGAAGAGGGCGAGCGTGCAGGCCGTGTCAGTGGTCGAGCTCGCTATCCGACAGGCAGAGGACCTCCGGCAGCTGGTCAAAGCGGCGAGAAAGCGCGGGGTGGCCTGCGAGGTCGACACGTATGACGACATTGTGAGTGCGATGCTGGCCAAGTACCCGATGTGGGAGCCGTGCGAGCAGCGGCTGCGAGACCAAGTCGCGTCCGTGGCGTTGGCCGACCGTGGATTCGTGCGTGAATTGCTCGGCTCGCTTGAGCCAGACCGAGCTATTCACGCACGAGACAAGTGACGCTGCCGACCTCAGGCCGGGACCGGCGCCTCGGCCGGTTGACCCTCGTGCTGCTGGGCGAAATCCTTGCTGCGGATGGTGCTGAACGAGATGACCGCGGCCACTAGGGCCACCACCGCCCCCACCAGCAGGATCTCATTCAGCCCGCTGGTGAAGGCCGCTTTGGTGATCTCGCCTACGTCAGCGCGGTTGGCCGGTGGCAGGCTGGCGATGGTCTGCTTGATGGTCCCTGATTGCACCGCGGTGGCGATCTCCGGGCCTCGCCCGCTCAGACCGGGCACGCCCGCCACGTGATCGACGACGTAGGACTTCACCTGGCTGGCGAACAGGGTGCCGAGCAGGGCGATGCCGGTGGCGATGCCGACCTGGCGAAACGTCGAGCTGATCCCGGAGGCCATGCCCGCCTGTTGCGGCCGAACCACCCCCACCGCGGTTGAGGCCAGCGGCGGGTTGATCATCCCCACCCCGGCGCCGGAGATGATGAGCCCCGGCACGAGATGAGTCCAGGTCGAGGTCGCGCTCAAGCCACGCATCAGCAACAGCCCGATGCCGACTAACAGCAACCCGGGCCCGATGAGAAATCGCACCGGGACGTGCGAGGTCAGCCGGCCGGCAATCGCCGAGGTCGCCAGGATGCCGCCGGACAACACCAGCAGCCGCAGTCCGGTGGCCAGCGCGCCAAAGCCGAGAATGTCCTGCAGGTACAGGACGAGGTAGAGCAGCAGCGAGAAGATCGAGGCGCTCAAGCCGAAGGCCGCCACCGCGCCGCCGCTAAAGGTGGGCAGGCGGAACAGCGAGAGGTCGAACATCGGATGGCGACCGCGCAGCTCCACCGCCACGAAGGCGAGCAACAGCACGGCGGCCGCAATGAGGCAGCCGATCACCACACCGCTGCCAAAGGACTTCTGATTGGACTCGATCAGTCCGTACACCAGGCTGGCCAACGCCGCGGTGAACAACGCGAAGCCCAACCAATCGGGCTGGTGGGCTTGCGGCGACTTGGACTCGACGACCTTAGTCAGCGCGATGGCGACCGCGAGAATCCCGAACGGCAGGTTCACGAAGAAGATCCAGCGCCAGGACAGGCCGGAGGTGAGCGCGCCGCCCAGCAACGGGCCGATGGCCACGGCTAGGCCGGTGATCGCGCCCCAGACCCCGAAGGCGGTGCCGCGGTCCTTGCCTCGGAAGGCGTCGGCGAGCAGGGCCAGCGAGACCGAGAACATGATCGCACCGCCGACGCCTTGCAGCGCCCGCGCCAACTGCAGCAGCAGGATGGTGCCGGACACGCCGCACAGCAGCGAGGCGGCGGTGAAGATGATCAGCCCGATGACGTACAGCCGCCGCCGCCCGAACAAGTCAGCCAAGCTGCCGGCGGTCAGCAACAAGGCAGCCAGCGTGAGGGCGTAGGCGTCCACCACCCACTGCAGATCGGAGAAGCTGGCATGCAGGGAGGACTGAATGTCGGGAAGCGCGACGTTGACGATGGTGATGTCCAGCAGCAGCATGAACGTGCCTAGACAGACCGCGACCAGGGTCCACCACTTGTTACCGGTAGTCGGCATGCCGCCTCCTCAGCGTTCGGTCGTCGGGCCAGTAGGCGATTCACGGGCGGAGTCGACGGCTGTTATCAACCTAGCGCCTACCCTGACCTCATGAGCCAGCCGGAAGACGACCATTCGCTCGCGTGCGCCGCGGTCGGGCTCTGGTACCGAATCCGGGCGGCCGAGAAGAGCGGTCCGGTCGGCGAGCACGAGATTCTGACCATGGCGGGCGACCCGACCGCTTGGCAGCCCGACGGTGAGCTCGAGGATCTCGAAGAGCCGATGGACCAATTGTTGTCCAACGGCTGGGTGCGAGCCGAGGCGGGCCGCTACTCCACGGTCAACGACTTCTGACCTCGAGACTGGTCCAAACTGGTGATCTAAGCTTCGGCCACCGTGGCTATTCGCGAGCACAGAAAGCGAGCATTGATGAAGTTCGGCTTCTCCCTGAGCGGGCTCAGTCCCAGGTATTACCCCGAGTTGGCGCAGGAGGCCGAGCGAGCCGGCTTCGAGTCGGTGTGGATTCCCGACCATCTGGTCTTCCCCGACGTCCTGCCCTCGACCTACCTCTACAGCGAGGACGGCAACGCCCCGATCACCTCGGCCACCGCGGTCTATGACCCCTGGGTGCTGCTGGGCGCGATCGCGGCGACGACGCAGACCATCCGGCTGGCCACGAACGTCTACGTGCTGCCGCTTCGCCATCCGATCGTCACCGCGCGCGGCGTGCTCACCGTTGACCGCATCTCCCACGGACGGATCACTCTCGGCATCGGGGTGGGCTGGTTGAAAGAGGAGTTCGAGATCGTGGGGGAGGACCCGTCCAACCGCGGCGCCCGCACCGACGAGATCATCCCGCTGCTGCGGCGGCTGTGGAGCGAGAGCGTCATCTCCCACCAGGGCGAGTACTACGACTTCCCGGCCGTTCGCTTCGAGCCGAAGGCGTTTCAGCAGCCCATCCCGATCGAGATCGGGGGCACCTCGAAGGCGGCGCTGCGCCGAGCGGGCGCCCTCGGCGACGGCTGGATCGAACTGGGCTCCAAGTCGGCCGCGGAGTTCAGCGAACGGCTGGGCGTCGTGCAGGCGGCCCGAGTCGCCGCCGGCCGGGAGGACTCGCCGTTCACGGTCACGGCCGGCGCGGCCTCGGACGCGAGCGTCGAGGACGTGCGCGACTCAGCGGCGATCGGGGTGGACCGGGTGATCGTCGGGCCTTCAGCGCCTCATCGTCGCTTAACCAAGCAGGACTACAGCGAGGTCATCGCCCGCTTCGGCGAGGAAGTCATCCCCTACATCTAAGGGCTAACAACACTTCTCACGGTTTGCAAACGGCGAAGCCGGTGCCGCGATCAGGCTCTGATCGCGCCACCGGCTTCGCGCTGGCGCCGGGCTACCGCGGTGGTCGTTAGCCGGTGGTCACGCCCGCCAGGGTCTGGCCGCAGATCGGCGTGCCCGAGATGACGTTGAACGTGGTGCCGGTCAGCTTGACCGCGAAGAGGCAATGCCCGACGACGGCGCCCTCGCCCTGTGAGGCGTAGTCGTCGAAGTCGAACTTCGCTGGGGCGAAGATGCCGTTGGCGTCATAACCCTTGACCGCCCGCAGCGCGGTGGCGAAACTGCTCTGCGAGGGGTTGTCGCCCGCCGCCTTGAGCCCGGTGCCGAACGCGACCATCGACAGGTAGGCCTCCTGCTCGGCGAAGGTCGGCGAGCCCTTCACGCCGACGGCGGCAAGATCCGCGGCGAACTTCTTGGTCGCGGCCGTGTTGGCCTCGATCGCGCTGCCCTCAGTGGTGAAGTCGACGCCCTGCGCTGAGGCGACAGCTGCGGAGGATTGCAGCAGATCGCTGCCGTACCCGACTGGTAGCACCATTGCCTTGAGCTTCACGCCGATCTGGTTGAGCGCGGCGATCAGGGCAAAGGCGGTGTTGCTGACGACTGGGAGCTCCATGCCGTCCACGCCGGCGTTCTTGATGGCGATGGCGACCGCGCCCATGTCGGTCGAGCCGAACGGGATCTGGTTGTTGAGGTAGCCGTTCTTGAGACCCGCGGCGACGCAGGACTTCACAATTCCGGTGGCCGAGGCCTGCGCGCTGGGGGAGCTGCCGTAGCCGATGCTGCCGCAGGTGGTGACGCCTTGCGACTTCATGAATTCGCCGACGGCCGAGTCGACCTTGCTGATGTCAGTGACGCCGAGGGCGGCGAACAGGTTGGTGTTCGACTGCACCGACCACTCGGGACCGTCGAACGCGCCGCCGACGACCGGCACGTTCTGCTTGAGCAGGTACGGCTCGGCGCCGTAGAAGTCGGAGCTGACGTCGATGATCGCGAAGACCTTGTCGCTCTGGACGAGCTTCTCAGCGGCGGTGAGCGCGCCGGCCGGCGTCGACTGGGTGTCGGCCATGACGTAGCTCAACTGCTTGCCGTTGATTCCGCCGGCCGCGTTGACCGAGGTGACGTAGGCCTTGATGCCCTGCTCGGTGGTGGAGAAGCCGGAGGCGGCCGGGCCGCTGCTGTCGGTCAGCACGCCGAGCTTGATGGTGCCGCCGGTCGCGGCGGTCGTGCTGCCGCCGCTGGCCGGGGTGGTGGATTTGTTTGAGGAACTGCAGGCCGTGATGCCCGACACGAGCATCACGCTCGCGGCGAGAACCGCCGCGACCTTGCGCTTGTTCATACGTTCTCCGAATCGGCAAAGGCATACCGCTAGTGGTACGACGTCGGTGAACGCTCTCCTAATTTAGGTAACGAATCAAGCCCTATTCGTCGAAGCATCGAAGTTTTTGCGGGGATTCTTTCTAAGTGTATGTGGAAATGGCAAGAGCTCCCTGAGTTCCGCCGATTAGTTAGAGATCGGTCAATATATTGACTCGACAGAACTTTGAATCGTCGTTCGTTTTGACCGAGGTCCGGCGGCTCGGTGGGCCCTGGACGCCCGGCCCTCGACGATCGTCTCGACGCTGTATCTCATACGAAACCGCGGCCTCCCGGCCCGGTTCGGAGCTCGTCGGCGACTGTGTCTCGGGAGTGGAACGCGATACC
>JAOPUY010000510.1 GCA_025963265.1 Frankiales bacterium
CTGCTGTCGGCCATCCAGCGCCGGATCTCGGGCATCGAGGCCATGGGGCCAGCCGCGGTGCAGGTGGAGCGGTTGGTCGGCCAAACCCGCAAGGGCGTCCGGGCCGAGCTTCGCCGGATCGGCCTGCCGTCGGCCCCCTGGGGCCCGACCCTGGTCGGGCTGCGCCTGCTGCGCCGCCGTCGCCGGGCTGAGACCGTGAGCAAACTGACCCACTTCGACCTGAGCCAGGTCGTGCCGAGCAGTACGCTCGACGAACTCCACCTACTGCTGCGCTGAGCTGCGTTCGGCGGTCGAGAGTCCCGCCCATCGGCCTTGGGCTCATTGGCCCCGGCGTTCCCCAGCCCAACGCGGGAATGCTGGTGATCGCTGCGAGGAGGTCGGCATGCAGGTCCCCACGCTTGGCTCGGCCTTGCTCCGCCGAGCCCAGGCCGGGATGAACGCAGTCCGCGAGCGCCGGGTGTCGTCGGCCGCCGCTCCGGTTCGCGGAGTCGCCTTCGCCGGCACGGTCTGGGCCGGCGGCGCCGAGGAGCCTCGGGTCGGCACCGTGATCGTCGACGGCTCGGGCCGCATCGCCGAGATCGGGTACGGACCACGGCCGAATCTGCCCTATGAGTTGTTGACCCTGGGCGGCGAGAGCCACTGGGTGGTGCCGGGCATCACCGACGCCCACGTGCATCTCGGCTTCGACCCGGCGCAGCCCTGGATCAGCGGCTCCGTCAGCGGCCTGGCGACCGGTTTGGTCGGAGTCCGCGACCTCGGCGCCCCGATGCGCTGGGCGGCGCTGTGGCGCACCGGGCACCGCGCCCCACCGCCGGGCAGCCCTTTCGTCGCCGTCGCCGGGCCGATCCTGACCGCGCCCGGCGGCTACCCCTCGCGCAGCTGGGGCGCCGGCGGCTACGCCGAGTTCGTGGACTCGGCCGCCCACGCGCGGTCACGGGTGCAACACCTGGCGGCCGACGGTGTGGACGTGATCAAGTGCGCCATCGACGGCGGCGGCCGGGATTGGCCGGTCTTGGAGCCCGAGGTGCTGCGGGCGGTCGTCGACACCGCGCATTCGCTCGGGCTCGCCGTCGTGGCCCACGCGCTGTCCGCGGAATGGGTCGCCCGGGCGCTCGACGCGCGGGTGGACGAATTGGCTCACACGCCCAACGAGCGGCTGAGCCCCGAGCTGGTGCAACGGATCGCCGATCAGGGCGTCTCGGTCACGTCGACGCTGCAGACGTTCTTCTCCAGCGGGACCGGGCGGGTGGCGGCGGACAACGCCGCCGACCTCGTCGCGGCCGGCGTCCGGCTGCGTTACGGAACCGATCTGGGCAACGCCGGCACGAAACCGGGAGTCGATCCGCGGGAACTAGACCGGTTGGCCGACACCGGGCTCGGCCGACTCGGCGCGCTGCGGGCCGCCACCGAGTACTCGGCGCAAGCCGCCGGGATGCGGCAGCGATCCGGCCGGCTCGTGGTCGGCCAGCCGGCCGCCCTGGTGTTGCTGCCGTTCAGCCCGCTGGCCGAGCCTGGAGTGTGGCGGACACCGGCTGCGGTCTACGCCGACGGGCGGCTTACGGTAAGTCAGTCACATCCGCATCGTCACCACGCAGGGGAGTCATCCGCCCGATGAGGTCTGCTATCCGCCCATTGGCGGCGCTGGTCGCCGTCCAACTCCTCGCGGGTGTGCTGATCGGCTTGATCTGGCTTTGGTGGTCGCCGCGCACCGTCGCCTACCTGGTCCCGATCAGCAGCACGGGCAGTGCGACCGTCGTCATTCCGGACGAGTCGGAGGCCCAGATCGCCGGCGACGGCCGATTCTTCCTCCTGTGCCTCATCGTCGGGCTGCTGGCCGGGCTGCTGGCCTGGCTGTTGCTGCCTCGCCGGCGCGGCCCAGCCACCCTGATCACGCTGGCCGTTAGCGGGCTGGCGAGCTCGCTGGTCGCCTTCGCCGTCGGGCACGGCTTCTCCAGCGCGACCAAGCACCCGGCGGTGCAGACCGCCTACCACCCGGCGCTCTCGCTGCACTCGCCCATCTTCCTGGCCGTCCAGACGCTGTTCGCGGCGGTGGTGTACTGCGTCTTCGCCGGACTGAGCTCAGATCCAGCCTTCGTCGGCCCCCGCGACGGCGGCGCCGACCGAACCGAAGCCCCGCCCGGCCCGGCGGCTAGCCTGCCCGCCTGAACTCGCGCGCCTGAACTCAGCCGGGCTCGGTTTAACTCAGCCGGGCTCAGCCGGGTTGCCGAAGCGCAACGCCGAGGCGGGGATGGCGTGCAGCGCCTGGATCAAGATGTTCTCCCGGCGCAGGATTCGGCGCGCGGCCTTGAGCCGGGAGGCCGTGTCGGCGCAGGCCAGCAGCGCCTGCCGGTCGATTAACGGCAGCGAGGGCAGTTGGGTCACGGCGTAGGACAACGCCCGCGGGCTGTCCGGCGGCTCCGCCACCGTCAGTCGCTTCCCGGTGAGTGCGGCCAGCGCGGCCAGGTGCGTGCGCCAAGCGCCGGCGACCGATTCCAGGCCCCGCTCGGAGACCTCGCCGTCGGGCTCGGCCAGGTAGCGGACCTGCGCTATCAGGTACGGCGCCGCGCTGCTGTCCAGCGACTCGATGACGAAGCGTCGCTCTCCGACGGCGGCGAGCTCGCTGCGTCCGTCGGCCAAGCTCGTGAGGTCGGTGATCCGGGCCGTGGTGCCGACGTCGTGGACCGTCGCGAACTCGCCCACCTCCCAGCCGTGCCGCAGGGCGACGACCCCGAAGACCGGCGGCGCCGGGTTCGCGTCGTTGAGGAGATCGGCCAGCAGCGTCCGGTAGCGGGGTTCGAACACGTTCAGCGCGAGCGTCATGTCGGGCACTAGCACGGTGGCGAGCGGGAACAGCGGCAGGGGCTCGGTGTCAGCGCCGGCCGCGCCCTCGCCAGTGTCGTCGGCGTCCGGGTTCGGTTCCACCGCTTAACCGTACGGCTGGCTGGCTGCCCCCAACTAGACTGGGCGCGTGCTACGCCGCGTCGACCTCCGTGCCCCTGCTGACTCTGACGACTCCCGGGGCGGGAACTACACCCATTCGCTGCGCCGCGTGCTGCCCCGGGCCGCGCTCGACGTGAATGCCGCGCTGGCGGCGGTGACTCCGGTGATCGAAGCCGTCCGCGACCGCGGCTACGCGGCCGCGCGGGCGGCGACGAACACCTTCGACGGCGTCGACGTCGCGGTTCCGCGGGTGCCCGCGGCTGCGCTGAGCCAGGCGTTGGCCGAGTTGGACCCAGCCGTGCGCGCGGCGCTGGTCGAGTCGATCCGGCGCGCCCGCCTAGTGCACGCCGAACAGCGTCGCCAGCGAGTCGAGGTCCAAGTGGTGCCCGGCGGGACCGTCACCGAGAAGTGGATCCCGGTCGAGCGCGTCGGCCTCTACGTTCCCGGCGGCCTGGCGGTTTACCCCTCGTCCGTGGTCATGAACGTCGTCCCCGCGCAAGAGGCCGGCGTGCCCTCGCTGGTGGTCGTCTCCCCGCCGCAACGCGAGTTCGGCGGCCAGCCGCACCCGACGATCCTGGCCGCCTGCGAGCTGCTCGGCGTGCGGGAGGTCTACGCGGTCGGCGGCGCGCAGGCCATCGCGCTGCTGGCCTACGGCGAGCCGGGCTCGGCCGAGTACGAGCCGATCGAGCCCGTCGACGTCGTGACCGGACCGGGCAACATCTACGTGGCGGCGGCCAAGCGGCTGCTGCGCGGGGTCATCGGCATCGACGCCGAGGCCGGGCCGACCGAGATCGCCGTCCTGGCCGACCACACCGCCGACCCGGCGCACGTGGCGGCCGACCTGATCAGCCAAGCCGAGCACGATCCGATGGCCGCGTCGGTGCTGGTGACCGACTCGGCCGAGCTGGCCGACGCCGTCGACGCCGAGGTGGTGCGCCAGGTCGGGCTGACCAAGCACGTCGAGCGAGTCACCGCCGCGCTCAGCGGGCCGCAGTCGGCGACGGTGCTGGTGACCGACGTCGAGCAGGGGCTCGCTGTCGTCAACGCCTACGCCGCCGAGCACTTGGAGATCATCACGGCCGACCCGCGCGCGGTGGCCGAGCGCGTCCGCAGCGCCGGCTGCGTGTTCATCGGACCGCACTCGCCGGTGTCGCTGGGCGATTACTGCGCCGGCTCGAACCACGTGCTGCCCACCGGTTGCACCGCGCGGCACGCCTCGGGCCTGAGCGTTCAGTCCTTTCTCAAAGGCGTCCACCTGGTCGAGTACAGCCGGGCGGCCTTGCTGGAGGTCGCGCCGCATGTCATTGCGCTGGCCGACGCCGAGGACCTGCCGGCCCACGGCGCCGCCGTCAAAGTCCGGATGCCCGGATGAGACCGCTCCCGGCCCAGCAGACCACCTTGGCCGACTTGCCGGTGCGGCCGGAGTTGCGCGACGAGGTCCCGTACGGCGCCCCGCAGCTCGACGTTCCGGTGCTGCTTAACGTCAACGAGAACCCCTACCCGCCGAGCGAGGCCGTGGTGGCTGACATCGCGGCCGCGGTCGCGGCCGCCGCCCGGACCATCAACCGCTACCCGGACCGAGAGTTCTTGGGGCTACGCGGCGATCTCGCCCGATTCCTGATGAGCGACAGCGACGTGCGGCTCGAGCCCCAGCAAGTCTGGGCGGCTAACGGCTCGAATGAGATCATGCAGCAGTTGCTGCAGGTCTTCGGCGGCCCCGGCCGCAGCGCGCTGTCCTTCGCCCCGACGTACTCGATGTATCCGGAGTACGCCCGCAACACCCACACCCAGTGGATCGTCGGCCACCGCGAGGCGGACTTCACCATCGCCGAGGACCACGCGATCTCCTTGATCCGGCAGTACCAACCCTCGGTGGTGATCCTCACCTCGCCCAACAACCCCACAGGGACGGCGTTGCCGCTGAGCCTCATCGAGGCGGTGCTGGCCACGGCGCCCGGCGTCGTGATCGTCGATGAGGCCTACGCCGAGTTCCGGCGGCCCGGCGTGCCGAGCGCGCTCAGCCTGCTGTCGGCCCACGGCAACCTGGTCGTCACCCGGACCATGAGCAAGGCCTTCGCCTACGCCGGCGGCCGGCTGGGCTACCTCGCCTCGTCGGCGGCCGTGGTCGACGCCGTCCGAATCGTGCGGCTGCCCTACCACCTGTCGGCGATCCAACAGGCCGCGGCCCGGGCCGCGCTGGCGCACGGCGCGGAGGCGCTGGCCCGAGTCGCCGACTTGCGCGCTGAGCGCGATCGCACCGTGTCCTGGCTGCGGGAGCACGGCTGGCAGGCGGCCGAATCGGACGCGAACTTCGTGCTGTTCGGCACCATCGCCGATCGCCATGCCGTCTGGCAGGGGTTGCTCGACCGCGGGGTGCTGATCCGCGAGACCGGACCGCAGCACTGGCTGCGGGTCTCGATCGGCACGGCCGCGGAGATGGCCGCCTTCCGCGCGGCGCTGCTGGAGATCGGCGATGTGACCGGAACCCCGGCATCCGCCGTGACGGCGCCGGTCTAGATGCGGGAAGATAGTCGCGGCGAGTCAGAGGCCCGCGGGGCCGCCGTCGTCAAACCAGCCCGTACCCGACCGACCCGAATTCAGCCCAGAGGGAGCTCGCAGGTGAGTCGCACCGGACGAGTAGAGCGCACGACAGCCGAGACCAAGGTCCTGGTCGAGATCGAACTCGACGGCGCGGGCTTCACCGACGTGACCACCGGGGTCGGCTTCTTCGACCACATGCTGAGCTCGTTTGGGCGGCACGGACTATTCGACCTGACGGTGCAGGTGGAGGGCGACCTGCACATCGACGCGCACCACACCGTCGAGGACGCGGCCATCGCGCTGGGTCAGGCCTTCGCCGAGGCGGCGGGCGACAAGGCCGGCACCCGACGTTTCGGCGACGCGGTGATCCCGATGGACGAGGCGCTGGTCTCGGCCGCGGTCGACCTGTCCGGGCGGCCGTACCTCGTCCACAATGAGCCCGAGGGCGCGCCGGCCTACATCATCGGCTCGGAGTCGGCCTACGCCACCACGCTGACCCGACACGTCTTCGAGTCCTTCGCCTTCCACGCGCGGGTGGCGCTGCATGTCAACGTTCAAGCTGGACGGGACTGGCACCACATCACCGAGGCCCAGTACAAGGCGGTCGCGCGGGCGTTGCGGGCGGCGGTCGAGCTGGACCCGCGGCAGCAGGGGATGATCCCCTCGACCAAGGGCGTGCTGTAGCCGGTGCTGGTCGTCGTCCTGGATTACGGCTCGGGCAACGTCCGATCGGCGGTCCGCGCCCTCGAGCGGGTGTCCGGTGAGCTGGCGGCGGGGCCGGCTGCCTCGATCACCTCGGCCGCTTCGGCCTGTTCGGCCGGTTCGGCCGGTTCGGCCGCCGACGAGGCGAGCGAGCGTGAGCCGATCGAAGTCCGGTTGAGCGCCGACCGCGGGCTGGCCATGGCCGCGGACGCGCTCGTCGTCCCCGGCGTGGGCGCCTTCGCGGCCTGCAT
>JAOPUY010000531.1 GCA_025963265.1 Frankiales bacterium
CGATGCAGCAGCGACACGTCAGAGGCGGCGATCACGACCACCCGGGAGTGGCGCGGCGTGGGCTGCGGGCCGGACATGTGAGCCGACGTTAGCCGAGCTTCCCCTGCCAGATGAGGGGTTTGGCGAATTTGCCTCAGTCGAGCTGGGTAGGACTCAGGAGAACCACGCGGTCACCGGCGCGTGGTCGCTCCACCGCTGCGCGTAGGTCGCCGCCCGACCCACCTCGGCCTTCACCGAGCGGGCGGTCAGACCACGGGTCGTCAGGACGTAGTCGATCCGCCAGCCCGAGTCGAGGTCGAAGGCCTTGCCGCGCCATGACCACCAGGTGTACGGACCGGGCCCGTCGCCGGCGTGGTGGCGTCCGAGATCGGTCCAGCCCGAGGCGAGCCAGCGATCGAGATAAGCCCGCTCGGGCAGCAGGAATCCGGACTTCTTCCGATTGCCCTTCCAATTCTTCAGATCCGCCTCGCGATGGGCGACGTTCAGATCTCCGGTGATGATCGCCTCGCCCCCGCCGGCTTCCGCGCGGGCGCTCAGCTCAGCCATCCGCTGGCTCATCGCGTCCAGGAAGCGGTACTTCTCCAGCTGCCGCTCAGTCTCGGCCTCACCGGTGTGCACGTAGGCCGAGACGACGGTCAGCGGTCCGTGCTCGGTCTGCAGCTCGACCTCGGCCCAGCGCCCCTGATCGCTGAATTCGCCCAGTCCGAGCTGAGCCGAGTGCGACGCCCGGGTGAGCACGGCGACGCCGGCGCGTCCGGCGGCGGTCGAGGCCGCATGCGCCACGTGGTACCCGCCGAGTCCGCCCTCGGCCAGCACCGACTGCAGCTGCTCCTCGCTCGCGCGCACCTCCTGCAAGCAGAGGACGTCGGCCTCGACGGCGGCCAGCCAGGCCAGGCCGTCTCGTCGCAGGGCGGCGCGGACGCCGTTGACGTTCGCCGTCACCACACAGAGCACGAGCGACAGTTAATCATCAGCGCGATCCTCAGGTCGCACTGCGCTCGCTGGCCGCTTTCAGCTCCCGATACGGCGGCGGCGCCAGATCGGCGACCAGTTGCCGCGGATCGGCCACCGGCCGCCCCGAACGCACCAGCTCGCGCCATTGCTCCTGACTCCAGGACGCCGGTTTGGTCGTGGCCAGGAAGTCCTCCAGCACCGAGACGAACCGCTCGGGCTCGGCGTGGAAGGGGAAATGCCCGACGCCGCGAAAGACCTCCAACCGGCTGCCCGGCATCGCCGTGTGAGCCCGATAGGCGTGCCCGACCGGCAGGATGCGGTCATGCGAGCCCCAGACCAGCAACGTCGGCATGCCGCGCGCGAGGTAGCACCGATCCAGCATGGTCACCACCTGGCCCCGCCAATCGACGACGGCCCGCAGCGTGCGGATGAAGGCCGATCGCGCTGTCGCGTCGGGCAGGGCGTCGACCAGCCGGAGCAGATCGGGGGCGTCCCGGCCCAGGCCGGTGTCGAGCACGGCCAGCGTCTTGACCAGCGCCGAGGCCGGCCAGCGCACGCCCGGGATCCGGAGCGCGGCTAGCGCCAGATCAGCGCCCGGCATGGACACCGCGCGTAGCACCGGGTTGACTCCGCGGCCCACGCCGCCGGTGCTGACCAGCGCCAGCCGCTCGGTCTTGTCCGGGAATTGGTAGGCGAACTGCATCGCGACGCCGCCGCCCAGCGAGTGCCCGACCAAGCTGACCTGGTCGATCCCCAAGCTGCCGAGCAGGTCCCGCATGCCGTTGGCGTACGCGGCGACCGAGTAGTCGGCTCGCGGCTTGTCCGACTCACCGTGGCCGAGCAGGTCGGGCGCGATCACGAGGTGCTTGCGGGCCAGCGCCGACATCACCGGCAGCCAGGTCGTGGAGCTGTCGCCGATGCCGTGGATGAGCAGCAGCGGCGGTCCCTGTCCGGCGATGCGGTAGACGCGCCGATAGCCGTGCACAATCTGGCTGCGGAGCTCGATCTGGGGAACCGCGCGCAGCCGACGGCGACCCGGAGTCGACTTGGACGGCATGTCGAAAACTGTAGTCCGCACGGGCGCGGGACCTGAATCCGTTGGCAACCTCGCCGAAACCCACCGGAGCGAACGCCCTGGCACAATCCGCCCAATGACCACCCTCGCCGAGATGACGGGGCACGTGATCGTTTGCGGGTTGAACGATGTCGGGCTGCGAATCGTGGAGCAGCTGCACGGCGCCGGCGAGCAGGTTGTGGTGATCGACGACGGCGGCCCCGAGCGCTTGGCCCGGATCGTGAACACCCTCGGCGTCACCTTGCTCAACGGCGACGCCCGCCGCTACTCCATCCTGGAGCAGGCGGGCATCTCACGGGCCGGCGCGGTGATCAGCGTCGAGGACCACGACCTGCACAACCTCGAGCTCGCGCTGCTGGTCCGCGAGGTCGCGCCGCAGGTGCGGCTGGTCGTCCAACTGACCAACGCGGCTGTCGGCCGGGCGGTCGGGCGGCTCACCGGGACCGGCAGCGTGCTCGACGTCGCCGCGCTCGCCGCGCCCTCGTTCGTCGAGGCCTGCCTGGGCCGCTCGGACAAGGAGCTCTCGCTGGGCGGCGAGACCTTCCACGTCACCGAACGGGTGGTGGAGCACCCGGCGAACCTGCGCAGCGCGTTCGGCGACTTGGCGCCCATTGCGGTGATCCCGGCCAACGGTGGCGACATCATCGTCTGCCCGGGCCGTGATCTGCGGGTGGAGCCGGGTGACTTGGTCACGCTGATCGGCTCCGAGCACGACTTCATCGATCGGCGGCCGCTGGTCGAGGCCCACGCCGAGGCCGAGCGGGACTGGCACCCGATTCGGGCGATCAAGACCGGCATCCAGACCGTGGAGCGGATGATCGCCGACATCGAGCGGGCGTTCTGGCTCTCGCTGGCGGCCTTGGGCAGTGTCGGCGTCTTGTCCGTCGTGCTGCTGATGATCAACTACGACGGCCCCAACGACGAGCACATGGGCGTGGTCGACGCGACGTACTTCACGGTCGAGACCCTCACCACCGTCGGCTTCGGCGATTTCTACTTCGCCCACCAGCACACCTGGCTGCGGGTGTGGGCGATTCTGCTGATGATCCTCGGCGCGACCCTGGTGACGATCCTCTACGCCCGCCTCACCGACCTGTTGATCACCCGGCGGATGGCGGCCTCGGCCGGACGCCGCAAGGCGACGGGCATGCACGGGCACGTGATCCTGATCGGTCTGGGCTCGGTCGGGCTGCGGGTGCTGGAAGCGCTGCGGGCCGAGCATCGCGATGTCCTGGTCCTGGAGCGCGATGAGGACAACCGATATCTGGCCGCGGCCCGCGACATGGGCATTCCGGTCATCATCGGAGACTCGACGCTGCACCAAAACCTGCAGGCGGCCAATCTGCAGGCGGCCGACGCGGTGGCCGTGCTGACCAGCAACGACCTGGCCAACATCGAGACCGGCTTGGCGGTCGACGACTTGCTGGGCGAGCGCCGGGTCGACGTGCCGGTGGTGCTGCGGGTCTTCGACCGACAGCTGGCCGGCGTGATCGAGAAGAACTTCGAGTTCCGGCACGTCCGCTCGACGTCGGCCCTGGCCGCGCCCTGGTTCGTCGGGGCCGCGCTGGGCCTGACGATCCTGTCCACCTTCTACGTCGAGGATCAGCCCTTCCTGGTCGGCATGCTGACCGTCACCGCCAGCGGCGGCCTGACCGGGCGGACCATGAGCGATCTCAGCGCGCAGATCCGGGTCATCGCCATCGCCCGCAGCCAGAGCCCGGACGCGCTGGAACACCCGCCGCGCCGGGACACCCGCTTCGGGCCCGGCGATCAGGCCTACCTCGTCGGGCCGTATGAGGAACTGCTGCGGGTGCTGCGCCACGAGAAGGACGGCGCGCGCGTCGGCTAGCCGGCCCAGCCAGCGCCGTCGACCAGCGGCCAGTCGGCGAGCGTCACCTCGCCGCCGCGGACGGTCTCGGTCAGCGTCACCGGGCCGTCGGGGCGAACGTAGAGCTCGTAGCGTCCCTCGGACAGCTCGGCGAAGACCGCCGAGTGCACCAGCTCGCCCGCGATCGGCCGACCGACGACCCCGACGTGAATCAAGTGGCCGTGCTCGTGGCTGTGGCCGTGCTCGTGGCTGTGGTCGTGGCGGTGCTCGGGTTCGTGCCGGTGCTCGGAGCCCGAACTAGCTGCTGCGACCGGACGAATCTCGATCTCCTGGCCCGCCAGCGCGGCCGGCATGGTCACGATCAGGGCCCCGATGTCGCCGCCGATGTCGAGCAGCACCGGTCCCTGCCCGGCGTGGCTGTTGTCTTCCAGTGCCGTTTCCATTGGCATCTCTCCTTGGCATCTCTCCTTGGTTGAGGCGCGTTACGGGAAAACTCGGGCTTCCCGACGGATTCCAGGCGCCTCGACTAGCTGGCGGGCACGCCCGGCTTGGTCTGGTAACCGCCGGCTGGCGTCCCGAGGTACGGGAACGACGTCAGCAACGGGGCGTTCGTATTGGTGGTTCCGTCAACCAGCAAGGCCGCCGCCGCATCGGGCTTGTAGGTCTTGTCGACCAGCGGGATAGTCGCCCCCGCCACCGCCTTGAGCTCGATGGCCACCACGTCGTCGAGCATCCGGCGTCCGTTGGGGAAGCCGGCCAGGTCGCCGCCGACGACGCCGAGCACATTCGGCTTCTTGGCCGGTGGGATCGCCACGTTGAGCCGCAGCATGTCGGCCGCCACCGTTCCGGTGAAGTTCTGAAAACCGGGGACGACGCCCTTCGGAAGGCCGGTGAGCAGGATCGCTTCTAGGTCGGCTCGCGGCTTGGTGTATTTCGCCAGGTTCGGGAACACCCCCGGGTAGAGCACCGGCAGCAGGCCGGCCAGTTCGGGTTTGGCCACGTACTGGGCGAACTGCTTGTCGTTCTGCGGTGGCTGGGAGTTCCAATAGTCCTTGGACGCCATCGGGGTGATGACCTCGTTGAACAGCGGGTTGCCCAACCGCGAGACCTGCCGGTACGGGCCGTAGGTGCTCGCTTGACCCTTGGCGTCGACGACCCGGGACGCCTGCCGGCTCGCCGAGGCCCACACGCCGATGACGGCCGCCGGATCGAGCGGGTTGTGGTGGCTCTTGCCGTCGCGGGTGAGGTCGGTGATCGGCACCTGGATGGCGATCGTGTGCACGTTCAGTCCCTGAGTGCCATTGACCCCGACGGCCGCCGCCGACGGGATGAGGTGCAGGTTCTCAAACGGCCGCAGCGTGCCGAGGTCGAAGATGCTGCCGAGGTCGACGTGGAAGCTCTCCGCGCGCTGGCCGGCGAACACCCGACGGCCGTGTCCGAGCTCGTGGACTGCGGCGCCGGTGAAAGTCTTGGCGTAGTTCGGGGTGCTGCGAACGCCGACGTTGACCGGCGGCACCGTGAGGTTCTGGGCCAGCGTTGTGCTCGTGCCGTTCTGCCGCTTGGTGACGCGGTAGAACTGCGGCCGGTTCCAGTTCGGGTCGGTGATCGAGGCGATCGGCCCGACGTTGTAGAGGAACGTCTTGGAGTTGCGAATCTGGGTGGTGAACCGGAACTGGTAGCTGAAGTCGGACTGGGCTTTGCCGGCGTTGGAGATGTGGATCTCATACAGCACGTCATCGCCGAACTCGTAGAAGTTCGGGCCGCCGCCGGGCTGCTGCAGTGGGATGAAGTTGGCGATCAGGGTGACGGTGTCTGGGCGGTCCGGGCTGACGAAGGCGTAGACGTCGGTGTTGTCGGCGACCGGGTCCTTGGAGATCTCCGGGGCTTCGCGATGGGAGGACATGGATCACTTCCCCTTTGCGGCGGCGGTGATCCGGGCGACGAGGTCGTGGTCGTGGACGGTGACCTCGTCATCGCCGACCAGCAGGGAGAGGGTCCCTGAGCTGGGGTCGCTGATGTGCGCGACCAGCGGGACGGCGTCGGGAGCGGTCGGGAGCGGCGATTGCGTCGCGGCCGGAGTGCTGGCGCCGGCGATGGACGGCAGGGCCGCCACCACGCCGATCGCTGCGGCCCCGGTGCCGGACGCGATCAAGAAGTTGCGTCGGGTGTGATCATTCATTGCGCAGACCCTTCCTTGCCTAGCCAACGGTGGGATTTCCGTGCTGTGGATCGTTGGCTATTCGGCTGGCCGCGCCGTTCGGATCGTGAATTCCGCGTGATTTTTCGATGATCGAACTACACACCGGCAAAACACATACTGACAACCAAGGGCCCGCCGGACAATTAGTCCGACGGGCCCTCGTGAGTGAGATTAAGCGAGATTAGATGAGGCCAAGCTCCTTGACCGCGTCCCGCTCGCCGACCAGCTCGGCGACGGAGGCGTCGATCCGGCCGCGGGAGAACTCATCGATCGCCAGACCTTGGACGATCTCCCAGGCGCCGTTGACCGAGCGGGCCGGGAAGCCCGCGATGATGCCGGCCTCGATGCCGTACGAGCCGTCCGAGACCATTCCGACCGACGTCCAGCTGCCCTCCGGGGTTCCGTTCACCCAGTCATAGACGTGGTCGATGGCCGCGTTGGCCGCCGAAGCGGCCGAGGACGCGCCCCGGGCCTCGATGATCGCCGCGCCGCGCTTGGCGACCGTCGGGATGAACTCGTTCTCGATCCAGGCCTGGTCGTTGACGACCTCGGCGGCGTTCTTGCCGCCGATCTCGGCATGCACCAAGTCGGGGTACTGGCTGGCTGAGTGGTTGCCCCAGATGGTCATCTTCCGGATGTCCTCGACCACCGAGCCGGTCTTGGCGGCCAGCTGGGACAGCGCCCGGTTGTGGTCCAGGCGCATCATCGCGGTGAACCGCTCGGTCGGGACGTCGGGAGCGTGCGAAGCGGCGATCAGCGCGTTCGTGTTGGCCGGGTTGCCGACGACCAGGATGCGGACGTCGGAGGCGGCGCCGGCGTTGATGGCCTCGCCTTGGGGCTTGAAGATGCCGCCGTTGGCCGAGAGCAGGTCCGCCCGCTCCATGCCCGCCGTGCGGGGACGGGCGCCGACCAGCAGCGCGACGTTCACGCCGTCGAAGGCCTGGACCGCGTCGTCGTAGATGTTGATGCCTTGCAGCAGCGGGAACGCGCAGTCGTCCAGTTCCATCGCGGTGCCCTCGGCCGCCTTGAGCGCCGGCGCGATCTCAAGCAACCGCAGGTTCACGGGGACGTCCGGGCCCAGCAGCTGTCCGGAGGCGATCCGGAAAAGCAGGGCGTACCCGATTTGACCGGCAGCACCGGTCACAGTGACATTGACAGGAGTGTTGGTCATGTCTGGGAGATTACCGCTGGCCGACTGTCTGGTAACCAGCGCAGTGGCAGAACGAGAGGACTCTCACGACGCTGTTTGACTATCGCTGTGGAAGGGCTATCGCTGTGGAAGGGCCAAGGCGAAGCCGAAGGCCGCCGCCCCGAAGCCCCAGTAGCAAGCCGTGTCGACCAAGCGCCGGCGCACCCGCAGCAGGCCGGCCTGCTCGTTGCTCAGCGCCAACCGGAACAGGCCGGCGATGACCAGGCCCACGGACATGGCGGTCACCGCCCGCAACCAGTGCTCGGGCGCGGCTGAGGCGTAGCCCAACGCGAGCACCTCGATGACCAGCACCAGCAGAAACGGGTACTCCCGGAGATCCTGGCGGTAGAACCACTTCACCTCGTGGCTCTCAGCCGGTCGATTCAGCGGACGCCTCGGACTGCAGCTCGGCCTGGAACTCGGCCGCCGCGACCACGTTCATCAGGAGCATCGCGCGGGTCATCGGGCCCACCCCGCCCGGGTTGGGGGCCACGAAACCCGCGACGTCGGCCACGTCGGCGGCGACGTCGCCGGCGATCTTGCCGTCGACCCGGCTGACGCCGACGTCAAGCACGGCGGCGCCCGGCTTGATCATGGCGCCGGTGATGAGGTTCGGGACGCCCGCGGCGGCCACCACGATGTCGGCCTCCCGCACGTGCGCGGCCAGATCGCGGGTCCCGGTGTGGCAGAGCGTGACTGTCGCGTTCTCGCTACGGCGGGTGAGCAGCAGGCCGAGCGGACGACCGACGGTCAGGCCGCGGCCGACGATGACGGCGTGGGCGCCGGCGATCGGGACCTCGTAACGGCGCAGCAGCTCGATGATCCCCATCGGGGTGCAGGGCAGCGGCGCGGGCTCGCCCAGCACCAGCGAGCCGAGGTTGTAGGGGTGCAGCCCGTCGACATCCTTGACCGGGTCGACCTTGCTCAAGATCGCGAACTCGTCCAAGCCGGTGGGCTGCTGGACGAGAAACGCGGTGCACGTCGGATCGGCGTTGAGCTCGGCCACGACGGCCTCGACCTCGGCCTGGGTCGTTCCGGTTGGCAGCTCGCGCTGGATGCTGGCGATGCCGAGCTCGGCGCAGTCCTTGTGCTTGGCCGAGACGTACCAGCGGCTAGCTGGGTCCTCACCTACGAGCACCGTGCCCAGACCGGGGACGAAGCCCCGCTCGGCCAGGGCTATCAATCGCTGCCGCAGCTCGGACTTGATCTCCGCCAGAGTGGCCTTGCCGTCCAGAATGGTCGCAGTCACGATCTCTATCTTGCCATCAGGCTCGGTGCCCGGCGTTGAGCACGCGCTGTAGCCAGCGTTGCCGATCGATCTACAGAGCGGAAGAAAGCGTCCCCGCGGGGACGCTTTTCCCATTCTCGACCCTCAATCCCGCGCGGAAGACGGCCAACGCCCAGGAGACCACGCGATGTCCGCGCTGATCCCCAGGCCAACCCAGCCAAGGCTCGCGCCGTGGCCGACCTCGTCGCTTTGGGCCCGTAACGCTTACTCTGGCCAGAACACGAAGGGCGGGTGATCCGCATCGGCCGGCTGCTGCTCTTCCTGGCTTGGGCCGCGACCGGCGGCGCGCTCGCGCTGGCGGCGATCACGCCGTTCACGATTGGCGTCTTCGTCGCCCCGCTGGCTCTGATCGCCCTAGTGGCACTCGTCTTGACCGCGCGCAACGAGTCGGCCGCCGGCGCACTGTGTGGTCCGGCTGTCCTGATTTTGTACATCGGCTACCTGAACCGCGGCGGGCCGGGTGAGGTCTGCACGTCCACCGCGACGTCGCAGTCCTGCACGACCGAGTGGAACCCGTGGCCTTTCGCGGTGATCGGATTGCTCCTGCTCGCGGCCGGCGTCGCGTTGTTCTGGCACTTGAATC
>JAOPUY010000554.1 GCA_025963265.1 Frankiales bacterium
ATCGGATAGAACTGGGGCAGGTAAAACGCGATAGTCGAGGGCGCGCTAGCCACGGTTTCCTTCTCTCACATGAGCGGCCGGAATGGCAGGCCGCGATTTCTGTATTGCTCTTCGATCCGCATCGGACTGCTCAGCGGCGCCGGTCCGCGGACCACCTGGACTGAGCCGCGTTGCGCGGTCACTTTCGCCACGCCGTTGGCGCCGTTTTTGCTGCCTGATCCGAGCATCATGAGCACTTCGACGATCAGGTTGGTCAGCGCCGGCCGATCGTGAAACCAGCCGCCGTGTTCCTGCCAGAGCGGCTCGCTGTAATGCGCCCAGGCCCAGTCCTCGATGACGTAGACACCGCCCGGACGCAACAGCGGAAAGAGCGCGCTGAAGGTGGCCCGGGTCTCACGGTAAAAATGCGAGGCGTCGTCGACCACCAGGTCCAGCGGCTCGCCGCCGTGGTCCTTCTCGATGAGGGCCAGCAGGGCGGGAAGGTCGGCCTGATCGACTCCGTAATGGGAATGGACGACCTCAGCCCAGTCGTGGGCGGCGACGAAGTCCTCCAACACCTCGACCGGCTCCGGGGCGACGTCGAACGCGGTGAGCCGCAACGGCCGCAACGCCGCCGCCAGCAAGGCGGTGCTGCCACCCTTGTAGATCCCGACGTCGACGATCCGGTCGGTCCGGCCGTCCGCGACTGACGCGAGCAGGTCCTCGACCATCTCGCGGCTCTTGGCCACGACGATTCCGTCCAAGCTGGACTCGTTGGCGAGGTACTCCTCAGCGTTGTCGGACACCAAGAACCGAGTGCCCTCGATGTGCAGCCCGTCAGGCTCCCAGCTCAGTGGCGGACGTGCACCGCTCACGAACCGGGCCGCCGGACCCGGGTGTAGGCCGACCTCGCCAAGTTGGTGTAACGCAGCGTCTTCGTCGCGCGGAGCGCGTCCAGCTCCTGGGCGAGATGATCGCGTTCGCTAACCAGGCCGTCCCACTCGCCTCGCATCTGGTCGTGTTCGGCTTGCAGCCGGTCGCGATCATGCCGCAGGGCCTCACTCTGGCTCCACAGCCCTTCCCATTTTCCCCGAATATCGTCGATCTCGTCCTGCACCCGGTGTCGCTCTTGTTCCGCGGCTGCGGCCAGGTTGTTCGCGGCCGTCAACTTGGCGGTGGCGCTCTCCGCGCGGACGCGCCAACGATCCACCTCGCTCTGCACCTCGACCTGGCTCTCGATCAGCCGGGTCGTTTGATAATTCCCGTCATCCTTGACCGCGGTGAACACGAACTGATAAGTCTCGGCCTCGGGGTCTTGCAAGGCCGCGTCCAACACCGCGGTCGGCACCGACGCCCGATCCACGCGCAGCTCGGTCTCAAACGCAGGGGCGCGAACCCGCCGCAGATCGATGATGACCAGGCCGGCCCGCGCGACCATCTCCTGGATCGTTTTCAGCGTGAAGAAACGAATATGGGTGGCGTCCAGCAATCCCCACGAGTTGTAGTCCCAGCGACCCTGCAGCAGCGCCAGCCGAACGTCGACGTGGCCGACGTGGGGTAGTGACACCACGACTCGGCCGCCCGGCGCGAGCAGCCGAGTCACCCGGTCCAGGACTGCCTGCGGGTCCAGCAAGTGCTCCAGCACGTCGCCGCACAGCACGACGTCGTAGTCGGGACGAAGGTCATCGAGCAGCGTCAGGTCGTTCAGGTCCCCGACGATCACCTCGGACGTCTCGGCCTTCAGGTCGATGGCTGCTTCGGCGTCGTACTCGACGGCAGTCACCGTGCAGCCCTGCGCGGTCAGCGCGCGCGTCATGTGTCCGCCGGCGGCGCCGAGCTCTAGGACTCGCTTGTTGCTGCCGACCATCTGCGCCATGAACCCATGTGCGCTATTCGCGGCCTCGGGATCGACGGTGGCTTCATACCTGCTCGGCATTGGACCGCCTTTCGTAGGTTTTGCGTGGACACGCGCACGATACCCGATCCGAATCTCGGGACCGTGACGGCTCGCCCACCCGCCTTTACCGCCACGCGGTAAACCGGAGGCGGCTCAAGCGGGAAGACGCGACCAATAAAGCCGGGTGGACCGATGCAGCCACCGGTCCACCCACAGTCAGAGCCGCGGGTCCACCGGCTCAGACTCAAGGGCGAGGACGGCGAACACGCACTGATGAACCCGCCACAGCGGCTCGTCGCGAGCGACGCGATCGAGCGCCTCGAGGCCGAGGGCGTACTCGCGCAACGCGAGCGAGCGTTTGTGGGCCAGCCCGCGGGCGCGGAGACGCTCGAGATTCCCCGGCTCGGTGTAGTCCGGGCCGTAGATGATCCGCAGGTACTCCCGCCCGCGAACCTTGAGTCCCGGCTGGATCAGCCCCTTGCGTCCGCGGGTCAGATTTGCCGCCGGCTTCACGACCATCCCCTCCCCACCAGCGCCGGTGAGCTCGGTCCACCAGGCCGTCGCCGCCGCGACCGACTCCAGGTCGGTTGTGTCCACGGAGATACGACGCGTGGCCGCGACCCGGTCGGGCGCGGCCGCCACCAGCCGATCGGCTAGCTCGAGGTGCCAAGCGTGCGGCCGCTCGTGATGCGCGGCGCCTTCGGTGGCTAGCACTTGAAATGGCGCGATCCGCACCCCAGCCAGCCCCTCCGTCGGCCAGCAGTAGCGACGGTAGGCCGCGGTGAACGCGGCGGCGTTGGCTACCCGGGCCCGAGTGCGCTCAAGCAACTCCTCGACCGCAAGACCGGCGGCCGATGCCTGGGCCAGCGCCGCGACCGCACTCGGGAGCGCGGCGCGGGCGGCGGCCCCGACGGCGGCGTACTGATCGCGAAGCAGCTGACCGGCCTTGGCGCTCCAGGGCAGCAGCTCGGTGTCGAGCAGCAGCCAGGAGGTCTCCAGCTCGTCGAAGAGACCGGCCTGCTCGGCGGCCGCGCGCAACTCCTCGATCAGCTGCGCCGTGAGGTCGTCGGAGAAGAACGGACGACCGGTGCGAGTCCAGATTGCGCCTGAGCGTCCCCGTGGGGCGCCGAAGCTCGCCAGGGCCGCGTCGGGGGTCCGGCCCACCAGCAC
>JAOPUY010000591.1 GCA_025963265.1 Frankiales bacterium
CGGGAAAGGCGTGCAGGCCGAACATGCCCGCGCCCATGATCTCGGATCCGACGCCCTCGAAAAAGGCGGCGGCGTAGCGGTCATCGACGCCGGTCGTGCCCGTCCCGCTGAGGTCGCCGAGGCGCTCGCGGAAGGTGCGGGTCGAGGAGTAAGCCGCCGTGATGCGTCCCCAGTCGGCGCCCATCGGATTTTCCGGGGTCGGGTCGGCTGGCGTGTAGCCAGCCAGGGAGGTGAACAAGTCCATGCGAACGCGGGTCATGTCAGGTTTCCTTCGGCGTAGTAAGGGTTAGGTGGATGCCGAGCCGGTCGGCTTGGTGCTCGGCGGGGGTGCGCTGCTCGCCCAGCCACAGGTGCAGGACGTCGAGCGCGCCCGGTCGCAGGCTCACGGTGCGGACGCGGCCGTGCTTCTCCGACGTGACCACTCCCGCGTTCTCCAGGACGCGCAGGTGCTGCATCAGCGACGGCAACGCCATCGAGAACGGCGCGGCGAGTTCGGACACGACGGCTGGGGACGTGGCCAACCGCTCCACGATTGCCCGGCGCGTCGGATCCGCCAAAGCGCGGAGCAGGGCGTCAAGCTGGTCGTGGTAGTTAGGCACACGCCTAACTATTGTGGAAGCGCGAGGATCCGTCAACCCCACCCGGCTGATCTCTGACTCGGCGGGGCTTTAGCCAGCGGTCAAGAGCGCGGCGAACGCGAAGCCGCCGACCGCGTTGGACACCACGCCCACGTCGGGCTTTTTCGGCAGGGCGTGATCGCCGGCGGTCCCCCGCAATTGCCGCGTGAGCTCGATGAAGAAGTTGGCGCCGTGTCGGCGGCCGACGTTGCAGGCCCCGCCGTCGGTGTTGGTCGGCAGCAGACCGTTCAGTCGGGTGTTCCCGGCGGAGACGTACGGGCCGCTCTCGCCTTCTCCGCAAAACCCCAATGCCTCCAGCCACTGCAGGGCGATGAAGCTGAATCCGTCGTACAGGCCGGCGATGTCGACGTCGGAGGGCTTGAGCGCGGTCTGGGACCACAAGCGCCGGGCGGCCATCCACGGGGACGAGTGGGTCATGTCCTCGACGAGGCTGAAGTCGGCCTCTTTGGTGGTTCCGCTCGCCCAGGCGTCGATGAAGACCGCCTTTTGCTTGAGGTCGCGGGCCCGCTCCTCGGTGGTGAAGATCAAAGCCGACCCGGCGTCCACCGGGTAGTCGCAATCAAGCAGATGCAGCGGCTTGGCGATGTAGCGCGAGTTGAGGTAGTCGTCGATCGTCAACGGGTCGTGAAAGAAGGACTCGGTGGGATTGCGCAGCGCGTGCTCGCGCTGCGCGACGGCGAAGGCGCCGAAGTCGGCCTCCGTGGTTCCGTACATCGCCATGTGGCGCCGCATGTACAGCCCGGCCCAGTGCGCTCCGGTGAACGCGCCGTACGGCATCGCGAACTGGGCCGTGCCGGCCACGCCTTCGGTCGGGTCGACGTCGAGCATCGACACCCCGCCGGCGGCGCCGTGTCGGTGAACCGTGCGCAGGGTCAGGCACATCTCCGACGTGCCCGAGGCCACCGCCGCGATCCCGTGCAGGGCGGCCACGCTGTACGCCGCGCCGTCTACCGAGCTGGAGTAGAAGGCGAGGTCGGGGATGCCGAGCATCGCAGCGGTGTGGGTCGCGCTGACGTACTGATGCGGCAGGCTGTGCGTGGCCACCCCGTCGATATCGCTCGGCGTCACGCCCGCGTCGTTCATGGCGGCCACCGAGGCTTGCGCGGTGAGCTCGTCCAGTGAGAGGCCGGTGTCCCGGCCGACCGTCGAGTACCCGACCCCCACGATCGCCACGCGCTGCTTCTTGGCCACGCCCGTCCCTTCAGGTCGCCCGGTCGTCGGCGACATGGGCCTAGGCCGGCAGCGGAGGACGCCGCGTAGCCCTGAGGCAAGATTGAATAATATCTACCATAGGCTCGTCGGGACACGCTTGTCACTACCCAGCAGTTGCGGCCGAGGGCAAAGGGCGAACCGGCGTCAACCTTGGATGATTCCTTCGCGGTGCAATAGCGGAACGAGCCGATTCAGCACGGTTCGGTGCGCCTCGGCGAGGGCCGCGCTGGCGGCCGCGGCGTCGCCCGCCGCCATCGCCCGGCTGACTCGTTGCGCGGCCCGCTTGACCACCTTGGCCAAGCTCGGGTCGTATTCGTAAATGGTGTCCGGGCTGGTGCCGCGGAGCCGCCTGAACGTGAGGGCTAAGCGCTCGTCGAGCGCAGACGTCACCAGCAGGTCCTGAAAGTCGTCGAACGCGTGGTAGAGCTGGACGAGGCTGCCAGCCTCCTGGACGTGGCGATTCGCCTCCTGCAGGGCGGACATCATCTCTGGCGTCCACCGTTCAACCGCGCGTTGGAAGGCGAACACCTCTATCGCGCAGAGCAGGTCGGTGGTGTCCCGGGCGGACTGCTCCGTCACGGCGATCACGAAGGCGCCGCGGTTGGCCTCGATCCGAACCCGCCCGTCCTGCTCGAGCGCCAACAGCGCCTCGCGCACGGGGATCTTGGTCATGCCGAGGGCTCGCGCCACCTCGTCCTGCGGAACCCGGGCACCGGCCGGCAGCACCTGGGCGAAGATCAGCCGACGAAGGTAGGTCGCAGCCTGCTCAGCATTGCTGCCGGCGACCTCGTCCCGCCGCGGCTTCGGCAGCGCAGGCGTCGTCGCGGGCGCCTTCGCCCTGGTGACCGAGGGCGCTTTCGCCCTGATGACATCGACGGCCTTCGGCGCACGCGAGCTCACTGCAATCCTCCCACCATTGACACCAGCCCCCGTTGACCGAACTAGGTCGGGCCGCACGAACATTACTAGCAAGCGACTTCGACCAGCGCTGACCTCGCCCGAGCTCACCGGTGGCGCTACCGAGGTTCGTATAGTGACGGTATGAAGGATAGCCCGCGCGGCCTGCCCTCGGGCGACGGAGCTGGCCTCCTCAAACCCTTCCATCATGAGTCGCCGGGCGCCAGCACCGAGCGGGCGGCCGCCTACCTGCGCCGGTTGATCTTCACCCGCGTGCTCGTCCCGGGTAGCCATGTCCCAGCCGCCCAGATCGCGCAGACGCTTGGCATGACCAGAATCCCGGTGCGGGAGGCATTGCTGGTCTTACAACACGAAGGCCGAGTTCGCATCGAGCCGAACCGCGGAGCGTTCGTCACGATGGAATCGACTCAATCGGCGCAGGACTCCAACGAGCTGTTCTCGGTGATGGAGGACTTCGCCTGCACGCGAGCCGCGAAACGCGCCACCCCGGAGGACCTGCAGCGCCTGCGCCAAGCCCAGGACGACGTTCACGATGCCACCGATCCGGTGCAGCTCTTCCACGCCTTCGAGCAGTTTCAGGAATCGCTGGTGACGGCTGGGCTCGATGCCCGGCTGGCTGGCTTCTATCGACGGCTGCGCCAGCGCAGTCCGGACTCGATCTATGAGCAGTTGCCGTCGCTGGTGGCTGCGGTCAAACTGACTACGGAGCGAGTCGTCTCGGCGCTCGAGGCCGGCGACGGCGCCCTCGCGGCCCAGAACTTGCGGGAGCTACGCGAGAGCGCCCTCGATCAGTACGCGCCGCTGTTGCGGGGCGAGCCGATCAGCGCCGACTGAACCCATCCTTAGGGATGCTCAGCTGGCGACCTTCTTCCCACACACCGTCGGGATGGGGATGAACTTCTTCCCTTCCAGCTGGGCGGTCCACAGGCACGTCTCATCCGGCGAATAGCTACTGAAGTCGATCTTGAGCGGAGCGAGCAGGCCGTCGGCGTCGAACGTGTTCACCTTCCGCAACGCGGTGATGTAGTCCGACCGGCTGGGATTCGGTCCGCTCGCTTTGAGTCCGGCGACGAACGCGGAGACCGCGTGGTAGGCCGACTGGATGGCGTAGGTCGGAACGCCGGTGTAGCCAACGGCGCTGAGGTTCTTCGCCATCGCCTGGGTGGCTGGCGTGTTCAGCTCGATGGGTTCACCGTTGCTGGAGAAGTCGAATCCCTGGGCGGCGGTCACCGCCGCGGATGAGGCCAGCAGATCGCCGCCATACCCGCTACCGAACACCAATGCCTTGAGATGCACTCCGACCTGACGCAACGACGCCGCGAGCGCGAAGCCGGTGTTGGGCACCACGCCAAGGTAGGCGCCGTCGACGCCGGCGTTCTTCATAGCCAGGGCAACCGGGGCGGTGTCGGTGCTTCCGAACGGCACCTGGGCGACGTACCCGCTCTTGAGGCCAGCCGCCTGACAGGACGTGAGAGCGGTGGTCGCCGACTTGCTCGCACTAGGCGAGTCTGAG
>JAOPUY010000595.1 GCA_025963265.1 Frankiales bacterium
CAGTTGGCGACGCTGATCGACACCCTCTCCGCCGAGCTCGACTCCGTCGACGATGCCTTTACTCGGCTGGCCGAGGGAGCGTTCGGTCGCTGCGAGCGATGCGGCGAGCCCATCGGCGCCGAGCGCCTCGCCGCTCGACCAGCGACCCGACGCTGCGTCACCTGCGCCGCGCGCGCGTCCGGCGGTTAGGTCGCCCGGGCCGCTCGCCACTCGGCGATCCGCCGGTCGACGTCTTGGGCCATCACGCGCAGCGGCGGTCCCTCCTGGGGGCGGCGATGCGCTTTCAAGATTCGATCGTTCAGGTCCTCGACGACTCGGCGAACGCCGGCTTCGGACTTCTCCTGGGCCAGCCGCTCGGGCAGGTCCTCGACTTCCTTGGCCAGTGCCAGCGAGGGCGGCAGGATGGCGGCGATTGACAGGTTCTCCCGTCGGAGCTTCGCCGCGATCCACGCCATATCGTCGTGCGGCTCCTTCAAACCTGGGATCGGCTTGCCGGCACCGGGCAGATCATCGAAGCTGCCGCGATTCTGAGCACCGCGGATCTGCTGCTCGATCCAACTCGCCCAGGACACCTTGGGTGGTTTGCGCTCGGTCATGCCTGTTCCTCACCAGTCTCGCCGCACACCGGGAGTTTCACGATAATCCAGCCGAACCCAGCGGGCACCCCCGCTTCGACGCGACGCAAAAGACTTATGACAGCTTCATACCTCAGATGAGGCCTCTGTTGGACTAGCGTAACTATTGGATACGCAAAGTAACTTCGAGAAAGCTGGACGTACATGCCTAGCCCCACCTCTGCCGGCGTCTCCGTCGACAGTGTCACTCGCGCTGTCACGGGGATTCGCAATCTGATCCTGGCGGGGGAGGAGCTACGGTCAGCGATGGCCGCGCACTTCGGCATCACCGAGTCAGAGACAGAGGTCCTGAGCTATCTGTCCATCGAGGACGGCCTCACGGCCGGCGAGCTCGCCGAGCGGCTGCGTCTGACCCCGAGCACGATCACGGCCGTCCTAGACCGGATGGACCGGGCTGGCTTGGCCGATCGCAGCCCGCACCCCACCGATCGCCGGCGCATCGTCATCACTCTCACCCCGCGCGGCTCGGAGGCGCTGGCCTACGCCCAGGGCTGGCTGCTGCGCGCCCTGGCCAAGCTCGATCCGGCGGCAATGGATCAGATCGGTCCGGCGCTGCATCAGATCGGACTGGCCCTGCGTGTGCAGACTGCCCTGATCCGCAATCCCGACGCCGATCCCGACGACCCCGGACTGGTCGACCCGGCCTTGCTCGGCGAACGGCTATCGCAGCGGTAGCCAGTGGTCAGTCTCGCCACGGATCCACCAGCGGTGCGAGATCACCCCGCAGTTCACCCGGAAATCGGCACCGTTCACCCCGTTTGACCGGTGTATTGGCCTCAGCTTGCGCTGAGGATGGGTGCTAACGAGTCTCGGCGGAGAGGGGTTGATAGCCCAGTGCGGTTGGAAGACCTTCGGCGGCGAAACCTGAGGCGAGGCAAGCCCGCGCGCCGTGCGGCCGAACGCCGACCGCAGCCGGCCGCCCCAAACGGCTGGCGGTTTCTGCTGACCTCGGACACGCTCGAGATTCATGCCGGCGCGCCGCTGCGGCCCGCTTCGGGGTCCGCCCTCGATGAGGCCGAGCGGCGAAGCCTCATCGACGCCGGCCGCGTGCTGTTCGAGGCCCGTTCGGCCTTGTCCTCGAGCGGGACTCTGCAGATCGAGCGACTGCCGGACCCTGACCAGCCGTCCCTGATCGCGCGCATCTCCTTCGCGGCCGACCAACCCGCTGGTCGCCGACCGCCAGCTCGTCCGGCCCCCCACGAGGCGCTGCGGGGCGAACGGGGGCCGGTTGAGCCAGCTGGCTGGATCCGAATGGGTGAGGCGCTGCAGCGCGGGCTGGACGAGACCGTCGGCTGAGCCGCTGGGAGCTCTCCGGCCTACTGAACCGGCTCGAGCACGAACACCGGAATCTGGCGCTCGGTCTTCTTCTGATAATCGGCGTAGTCCGGGTAGGCCGCCACGGCGCGTTCCCACCACTCGGCCTTCTCGCTGCCGTGCACCTCGCGCGCCGTCATGTCCTGCTTGACCGGGCCGTCCTGCAGTTCGACCAGCGGCTCGGAGCGCACGTTGTAGTACCAGACCGGATTCTTCGGGGCGCCGCCCAGCGAGGCCACGATCGCGTACCGACCGTCGTGCTCGACCCGCATCAACGGGGTCTTGCGCAACTTGCCGGACTTCGCGCCCTTCGTGGTCAGGACGATCACCGGCATTCCCCGCAGATCGGTGCCGGTCTGGCCGCCGGAACCCTCGTACGCGTCAACCTGGTCGCGTACCCATTTCGCAGTGCTTGGCTCGTATTCACCGTTAAGAGGCATGGTCCAAGTCAACACGACTCAGTCGTGAGGTGCTAGCTCAGCCCTCGGCTGAATCGGCGGCCTCAGTCGCTGCTGGCTGCTCTCGATCCGGGGCCGGCCCGATGGCCGAGGCCAGCAGCCCCGAGTTCGGCAGGCTGATCGGGCCCTCGTCGGTGACGATCAGGCTGAACAGCAGGCCGGCGTCGGTGATGACCCCCTCGAAGGGCCCGCCCAGGGCCCCGGATCGGACGATGACACGCTCGCCGATCACGTACGGCTTGGAGTACATCAGCAGTAGCCCGGCGAAGAAGTTGCCGAGCGTCTGCTGCGCCGCGATCCCCAGCACCACCCCGGTCACCACGCCCCCGAGGAGCAGGCTGCGCAGGTTCACATCCAGCAATTGCAGCAGGCCAAGCACCAGGAACGCGTAGCCGGTGACGGTCACCAGCAGGCGCAGCGCGGAGGCGGTGGCCGGTCCGCCCCGTTGCTCGGCAATGCGAAAGGTCTCGCGTCCGGCCGACCGGGTGGCGCCCGCGGCCAGGACGACGAAGGCGATCGTCAGCCCGACGGCCACCCACCGCAGGTGTCCCGGCCGCCGCACACCGCCGAGGTCGTTGCCCACGGCCAGGCAGATGATCGACAGCAGCCCCGCGCCGACGGCCTGTTTGAAGTCGGGTTTGATCCGCGACTCCAGAGAGATCAGGGTCTCCCGGCTCAGCGGGTTGGTCGGGGGCACCGAGCGAGGTAGCCGAAATCTGCGCTGACGGGTCATGGGTCAAGTTTTACAGCTCGCTGGACCTCGATCCGGCGGCCGAGCCAGTCGACACTGCGATGGCTCTGATTGCCTCGAACCCTGATCCATAAGTTTACAGAAAGTAATCGGTCGCTACACTCACAGACACCAGGTTGTAAGAGCGAGGTACGGAGGGGGCTCGGGTGTCAGAGCGCGCTGAGACCATGGACGCGCTGTCGCTGGCGCTTCGGGAGCTCTGGCTCGGCAGTGACCAGCTTCGCCGGTCAATGGCCAAGTCGTTGTCGGTGGGGGTCAGTGAGCTCGCCGTGTTGGGCAACCTGCACAAGGACGGACGGCTCACGCCGCGCGAGATCGGCGACCGGCTGGGCATCACGACCGGCAGCACCACCGCCGTGCTCGACCGCATCGAGCGCGAGGGCTTCGTGGTGCGCGCCCCCAACCCCGACGATCGGCGCAGCGTGCATGTCGTGCTGACCGCCAAGGGGGAGTCGGCGATGGCCCAGGTGGTGGACGCGCTCGACAAGCAGTTGATCGAGGTGCAGCCGAAGTTGTCCGCCGATGAGGTGGAGCAGCTGGCCTCTGGCCTGAGCGTGCTGGCTCGGGCGCTGAACTCGGGCTCGGCGAACCAGCGCTAACCGAGCAGCGCCGCCAGATCCCCGCGTTCAAAGAACGCTGCGGTCTCCCGGGCCGACGGGGAGCCGACGTCGGGATCGGCGCCCGCGGCCAGCAGGGCCCGCACCACGTCCACCTCGCCTTTGAACACAGCGCCGGCTAAGGGCGTCTGGCCGCGGTCATTGACGCGGTTGACGTCGGCGCCGCGGGCGGCCAGCGCCGCGGTCAACCCGGCGTGGCCGTGATAGGCGGCCAGCATCAGCAGGCTGTTGCCCGCTGAGTCGGTCAAGTTCGCCGGAGCGCCGGCGTCGACGTAGCCGAGCAAGTCGCCCGACCCGGCCCGGGCGAGGTCGAAGAGCCGATGGGCTAATTCGACGGCCGCCTGGCGTCCGGCATCATCCTCCGGCGCGTCGCTCACCCAACCGAGGCTAGTGGCTCAGCCGAAGCGACCGGAGATGTAGTCCTCGGTGCGCTGATCGGTCGGGTTGGAGAAGATCTTCTGGGTGTCGTCGATCTCGACCAACTGGCCGGGCTTGCCGACGCCGGCCAGGTTGAAGAAGGCCGTCCGCTCCGACACTCGGGCCGCCTGCTGCATGTTGTGGGTGACGATGACGATCGTGTACTTCTCCTTGAGGCTCTGGATCAGGTCCTCGATGGCCAGGGTCGAGATGGGGTCCAGGGCCGAGCAGGGCTCGTCCATCAGCAGCACCTGGGGCTCGACGGCGATCGCGCGGGCGATGCACAGCCGTTGCTGCTGACCACCGGACAGGCCGGCGCCCGGCTTGCTCAGCCGGTCCTTGACCTCTTCCCACAAGTTGGCGCCGCGCAGCGAGCGCTCGACGGTGCTGTCCAGGTCAGCCTTCTTCAGGCGGCCCGACTGCAGCTTCAGCCCGGCCACGACGTTGTCGTAGATCGACATGGTCGGGAACGGGTTGGGCCGCTGGAACACCATGCCGATGGTGCGGCGGACGTCGACCGGGTCGACCGCTGAGCCATAGATGTTCTCGCCGTCCAGCAGCAAATCGCCCTCGACGCGCGCGCCGGCGATGACCTCGTGCATCCGGTTGATGGTGCGCAACACCGTCGACTTCCCACAGCC
>JAOPUY010000600.1 GCA_025963265.1 Frankiales bacterium
GGGCTTCTCCAAATCGACGATGCCGACCACGCCCCGCGCCGCCGCGGCGAGCCCGGCCTCGCGGGCCAGCGCGTCCGAGGTCTCGGCCGAGAGCTGAGACAGCTGGCCGAGCACCCTCATCGCCGGCGCCTCGCGGAGCAGGCCGGTGCCCGCGACGGGGTGGCCGAAGCGACGGAGCGCGGCGCTGTTGAGCCAGGCGCAATGCAGGTCCCCGCTCACCATCACCGAGGGCTGACCGCCGCTGACCGAGTCGAGCAGCGCGCGCTCGGGAAGATCGGGCCAGAGCGCGTCGCGGAAGCCGTAGCCGACGATCAACTCCGCGCCCAGCCCGGTCGAGGCGGTGGACGCGGTCCGACGGGCGGCCAGGTGCTCGGCCACCAGCCGGGCTACCGCGGCGGCTGAGGTCGAGCCGGCCAGGTCGATCCGCCGACGAGCCTGAGCCCACTGATCGAAGTGGACGTGGTGATCCCAGAGCCCCGGGCGCAGCCAGCGTCCGTGCAGGTCGACGTCGGGGTCCCGAGGGCGCCGGCTGGGGTCGGCCGGCGTGATCTCGGCCACCCGGCCGTCGCGCACCAGCACGTCGACCAGCGGACCGCCTGAGGACAGCCGGGCCGAGCAAAGCCGCAGTTCCTCCCGTTCGGCGGGGGGTGTGGCGTTCACGGGCATCCTCGAAACATAGGCCACGGCGGTCCGCGGGGTTTGTTGCGAACCTGAACGAACGATGAGCCCGACCGGCAACTGTACGAAACCGTTTCGTAGGGTTCGGAGCATGCCGGAAGCGCTTAACCCTCAGTTGCGGATGTCAGCTGAACGACAGGCCGAGCTGTTCGAGGCCGTCGTCTGGCTCGTCCAAGCCGTCGGTTACGACTCGCTCACCTACGACGCCGTGGCCGCCCGCGCCCGCACCAGCAAGGCCACCCTCTACCGCCACTGGCCGACCAAGGCCACCCTGGTCGCGGCCGCCCTGCAGCACGGCAAGAGCCGACGCACCGAACGGCCGATCGCCGACAGCCTCATCGGCGACCTGCGACTGCTGGCCGAGAGCGCCTGGGACCCCAGCTCGGAACGGGGCGAGCGGGACGCGAACACCCAGCTGGCTTTCGGGCTGATGCACGCGATGTCCACCGACGCTGAATTCGCCGAGGCGGCGCGGGCCTCGATCATCGCCCCGACCTTGGCCGACCTCAGCGACATCTTCGCGCGCGCGGCCACGCGGGGCGAGATCGCCGACAACCCCGCGCTTTTCCACGAGCTTTCCATCGTCATCCTCGGCCGGTTCTTGCTGCTGAAGCTGTTCACCCGCGACCGGGCATCAGTCGAGGCGCTCACGCGGCACGTCGAGCTGGTGGTCATGCCCGCCGTCGGCTATCGGGACGGCGGTTCCGGCTAACCCTCATCGCCCTCCCGCCCCCGCACCACCGGTATCGCTTTGCGCAATGTGAGACGGAGAAGTTCATGGCAAGTTACCTGTACCGGCTAGGAAAGCTGTCGTTCCGGCATCGCCGGATCGTGTTGGCCCTCTGGCTGCTGGTGTTAGTCGGGGTCGGCGTCGGCGCCTCCACCCTGAGCAAGCCCACCTCGAACACCTTCACCATCCCCGGCGTCGAGGCCCAGAAGGCGATCGACCTGGTCGGCCAGCGGTTCCCGACGGTGTCCGCCGACGGCGCCCAAGCCCTCGTCATCTTCGAGGCTCCCACCGGGCAGACGGTGGACAGCGCCGCCGACCAGGCCGCGATCGCCCAGACCGTGGCCAGCCTGAGCAAACTGGAGGCGGTCTCGACCGTCACCAACCCGTTCACCGTCGGCAAGGTCTCCACCGACAAGACGATCGCGCTGTCGACGGTCACCTACAAAGTGCAGGCGAGCGCGCTGACCTCGGCTGAGAAGGACGCGCTGCAGGCCGCGCCGGCCGCCGCCAAGCAAGCCGGCATGACCGTCACCATCGGCGGTGACGCCATCCAGGACAGCGCCGCTGGCGGATCGACCGAGGCCATCGGCGTGCTCGTCGGCGCCATCGTGCTGGCCATCACCTTCGGATCGATCGTCGCGGCCGGGCTCCCGCTGCTCACCGCCCTGATCGGCGTCGGCGTCGGGCTCGCCGGGCTGCTGACGCTGAGCCATTGGGTCGGGCTCTCCTCGACCGCGCCGATCCTGGCTCTGATGCTCGGCCTGGCCGTCGGCATCGACTACGCGCTGTTCATCATCTCCCGCTATCGACATGAGCTCCTCAAGGGCGTGGAACCGGAGGAGGCCGTCGGGCTCGCCGCCGGCACCGCCGGCTCAGCGGTGGTCTTCGCCGGCTTGACCGTCCTCATCGCCCTGTCCGGGCTGGCCGTCGTCGGCATTCCCTTCCTGACCGTGATGGGCTTGGCCGCGGCCGGCACCGTCGCGGTCGCCGTGCTGATCGCGTTGACGCTGCTGCCGGCGCTATTGGGCTTCGCCGGCCGCAAGGTCACCGGCGCCCGGATCCCCGGCCTGCGCCGTCCCGATTACGACGAGGAGGCCCGCGACGCCAAGGTCAGCTTCGGCCGTCGCTGGGTCGGTTTCGTGGTCCGCCATCGCTGGGCTGCCGTCGTCATCCCGGTCATCGCCTTGGGCGTCATCGCGCTGCCGGTCACCGCGATGAAGACCGGGCTGCCCGACAACGGCTCGGCCGCAGTCGGCTCGCCGGCCCGGGAGGCCTACGACCTGGTGGCCAAGGGCTTCGGCCCCGGGGTCAACGGACCGCTGACGCTGGTGTTGACCGGACCGGCCGGCCAGGTGAGCGGCGTGGCCACCGAGCTGAGCACGAAGTTCGAGGCGCTGCCCGACGTGGCCAGCGTGGGCAAGCCCACGGTCAACAAGGCCACGGACACCGCGCTGGTCTCGGTGGTGCCCAAGAGCGGGCCGAGTTCGGATGCGACCAAGACCCTGGTCAACGAGATTCGCGACCTGGCGCCATCGGTCAAGGCCGAGCAGAACGCCGATCTGTACGTGACCGGCTCCACCGCGCTGCAGATCGACGTCTCGCAGAAGCTGACCAGCGCCCTGCCGGTCTATCTCCTCGTCGTGATCAGCCTGGCCCTGGTGCTGCTGCTGCTCGTCTGCCGCTCCATCCTGGTCCCGATCAAGGCGGCGCTGGGCTTCCTGCTCACCATCGGCTCGACCTTCGGCGCGCTGGTCGCGGTCTATCAGTGGGGGTGGCTGGGCGGTGTCTTCGGGGTCTCGACGCCGGGGCCGATCGTCAGCTTCCTGCCGATCATCATGATCGCCATCCTGTTCGGGTTGGCGATGGACTACGAGGTCTTCCTGGTCTCGCGGATGCGCGAGGACTTCGCCCACGGCGCCGAGGCGACCGAGGCGGTGAAGACCGGCTTCCGCTACGGCTCCCGAGTGGTCACGGCCGCGGCCATCATCA
>JAOPUY010000623.1 GCA_025963265.1 Frankiales bacterium
TTGCTGGGCTAGATGCTGTTCTCGGCCGTCCGAACCAGACCAACGACAACGACAGCGCGACTCACCCGGGAATCACCCTGTGATCCACATCACATACAAATTCTTTACATTGGGCTTAACACGTCCCTCACGTGGGATTACTGTCTGTGACATCACTTGAACTTAACGTGAGACTTCGACGCCCGCCTCCCCCGCACCGCCCAGCGAGCACCGTAGAGAGAAGATCCCCCATGTCAGTGCAGACGAAGACCGCGAAGCCGCCCGTAGCCATCTCGGACGAGCCCAGCGTGCTGAGCGAGACCGAGCTGATCGAGCAGAACATGCCGTTGGTCGGTCACCTGGTCCGCGAGGCCATGAACCGTCTCCCCGCGCACGTCAACCGTGACGATCTGGTCTCCGCCGGCATGACGGCCCTGGTGCTCAGCGCGCGCAGCTATGAGGAAGGCCGCGGCGTCCCGTTCGCTCGCTTCGCCGCCATCCGCATCCGCGGCGCGCTCCTCGACGAGCTGCGCAACATGGACTGGGCCAGCCGCTCGGTCCGGGGTCGGGCCCGCGAGGTCGACAACGTGCGCACCGAACTCACCAACGCGCTGGGCCGCACCCCCAAGCTCGAGGAGCTGGCGTCCGCGATGGGCGTCACGCAAAGCGACTTGGCCGCGATCGACGCCGACGTGCACCGCGCCAGTGTGCTCAGCCTGCAGGGTTTTGCCCCGGAGACCGGCGCCGCCTTGCTGCCGGATGCCCAACGGGGCCCGGAGCAGCTGCTGATCGACCGTGAGCAGCTCGGCTTCCTGCGCGACGCGATCGAGGAACTGCCGGAGCGGCTGCGCTTCGTCGTCCAGAACTACTTCTTCGAGCAGCGCCAGATGTCCGACATCGCGGCCGAGCTCGGCGTCACCGAGTCTCGGATCTCGCAGCTGCGGGCCGAAGCGCTCAAACTGCTGCGCCACGGGATGAAGGCCCAGTTCGCCGATGAGTCCCAGAGTGAGGCCACGGCCGAGAAGAGCCGGGCCAACGCCAAGCTCGCGAGCTACGCCGCGGCCGTCGCCAGCCGGAGCACCCTCGGGGCGCGGCTGCAGATGTCGACCCCGATGGGCGAGGCGGTCGCCGCCGCGTACTCGCCGGCCTACGCCCGCCTAGAGCGCAACGCCTCCATCGCGTAGCAGTTCCGGCCCGCTGGACCAGCCGCGCAAATTCATCCACCTGGACGAACTCGCCGCCCCTGCCGCACGATCCGGCCGCGCAAATTCATCCACCTGGATGAATCTGCCGCACTAGTGGCGCGGGCTGCGAGGGCAGCGCGGGCAGCGCGGGCAGCGCGGGCAGCTAGGCAGCGGGAGGTCAGACGGCTTGCGCGAGCGCAGAGCCGAACGCCGAGCGCTGCGGAGCGGCCGAACCCGCGCCGACCCGGGCGGCTCCCACGGGGGCGGCTCCCAGCGCGGCCGCGTAGGCCGCTTCCCAGCGCTGGTAGTTGGCCTGAATCGTCCGGGTCGCGGCCCAGGCCCGAGCGTTGTCGCCCAGTTCGGCCCGCATCGACTCGTCCTTGGCCAACTGGTTGAGGTACTTGGCCCACTCGTGCGGATGGCGGACCTTCAGCCCGGTCACGCCATGGGCGACGCTGGCCGCGTACGGCCCGAAGTCACTGGCCACCACCGGAATGCCCAGCGAGGCGTACTCGAGGAACTTAAGATCGCTCTTGCTCCGGTTGAACGCGTTGTAGAGCAAGGGGGCCAGGCCGATGTCGAAGTCGATGGTCTGGATGTAGTCCACCAGATTGCCGATCCAGCCGGTGTGCCGGGCCTCGGGACGACCGACCTCCGCGCCGTGGTTGACCCCCATGAAGTGCACGTCGATCTGCGGGTTGCGGCGAAAGAACGTGCGCAGGTCCTTCTCGACGTAGTGAAAGTCCAGCACGTGGCCGGAGCCGCCGGCCCAGCCGACGGTGAGGGTGGGGTTGCGCCGGCGTTGGTGGCCGAGCACCGCCGCGTCGAAGCAGTTCGGCAGCACGTGCACGTTCGTATTGAACCGGCTCACCAGCTCGGCGAGCGTGTCGGTGGTCACCGTCACCGCGTCCGCGAGCCGGATGTTCTCCTCGACTCGGGCGCCGGCGGCGCCGTCGAAATGATTGGCCGCCGGGTTGGACTGAGTGAGGTTCCAGACGTCGTCGTCGATCTCATAGACCATCGCGAAATCTCGACCCTTGAGCCCAGCGAACTCGCGCCAGACCTCGCTGCGCTCCTCGGTCGCCACCAGTTGGCCCACGAGGATGTCGAGGTCGGCCGGAAGCTCAGCGTCCAGGACGCTGAAGGCAGTGGCCTGGTGGCCGACTTTGTTCAAGTACCACAAGGGCAATCCCATGCGGTAGTTGCCGCAGCCGAAGTGGTCGTTCGCCCATCCCCAAATCTTCAGCGGGGCGGCGGTCTCGGCGGCCGTTGCCGGTTGGTCATCTGCGCTCACGCGTAGAACATCGGCAAGCCCTCGCACGGGGTTAGCCGCGCCCGGTTAAACGGGTCAAAAAATAGCTTGAGGCAACTACCTCGAAACCGCTCAAGTACGCGCCGGGCGAGCCGATCAGGCATCTGCGACCCACGGATGGGGCGCGGAGCTGCGGCAAAAGGTCGCACCTCAAGACCACGGACTCAAAAACCATGGAGGATTTCATGAGTCTTCGCATCAACACCAACATCTCGGCGCTCAACGCGTACGCGAACCTCAACACCAACCA
>JAOPUY010000030.1 GCA_025963265.1 Frankiales bacterium
CGAGTGCTGGACAGCTACAGCAACCGGATGGCCGTCGGCGAGGCGTGGGTTCCGAGCGACGAGCGGTTAGCGATGTACGTCCGACCCGACGAGCTGCATCTGACCTTCAATTTCCGCCTGGTCGAGGCCGAGTGGTCGGCTCCGGCCTTCGAGGCGGCGATCGACGGCTCGCTGACCGCGATGCGCGAGGTCGGGGCGCCCTGCACGTGGGTGCTGTCCAACCACGATGTGGTCCGCCATCCCAGTCGCTACGGCGGCGGCCCGATCGGGCAGGCCCGCGGCCGCGCCGCGGCGCTGGTGCAGCTCTCGCTGCCGGGGGCGGCCTACCTGTACAACGGCGACGAGTTGGGCCTGGAGAACGTCGAACTGCCCGACGAGGTGTTGCAGGACCCGACCTGGGAGCGCAGCGGGCACACCGAGCGGGGCCGCGACGGCGAGCGCGTCCCGATGCCGTGGAGCGGCGTGCGGTCCCCGTTCGGGTTCAGCGACGGCGGCACCCCGTGGCTGCCGATGCCGCCCGAGTTCGCCGCGGTCACCGTCGAGGCCGAGCTAACCGATCCGACATCGACCCTCGCGCTGTACCGGAACGCCTTGACCCTGCGCCGCCAGCTGGCCGAGCTGCAGGGCCAGTTCTTCGAGTGGCTGCCCAGCGAGGACGGCTGCCTCAGCTATCGACGCGGACCCTCGCTGGTGGTGGCGCTGAACACGACGGACGCGGCGGTGGCCCTGCCGCCGGGCGAGGTGCTGCTCGCCTCCTCACCGTTGGACGGGGCTGGGGCCGGCGCCCGGCTGGCCGCCAACTCCGCCGCCTGGATCCGCGGCTGAGACGCGCAGCGCCGCAAACCAGGGCTCGGCCGCGTGCGAGAACGGCTCGTCGCCCGCTCTGACTTGACGCATTAGCCGCGCGGCGGTCGCCTCGGCGGCCGTCACGACCTCGGGCGGATAGCCGTAGAGCCGCTGGTGGGCGAGGAATTCCTCCTCATCCAGCAACATGACCGCGCCGGCGGCGGTGCGCACGACGTCGAGGTCGAGGTCGACCGCTCGAATGACGCGCTCGCTCATCGTCACCGGCCCGGTGACGTCGACGTAGATCGGGTACTTCCCGCTCGCGTTGAAGGTGGCGACGTGGTCGCCGGCCGGCGGCACCAGGATGAGGAACTCGCACTCCCAGTCGATCGGCGGCTCCGCGCCTCGTTGCAGCGGCGTGCCCGCATCGGCGCCGAACCACTGCCCGTGCTCGTCCTGACCCAGCCGGGTCAGCTCGAAATGCCAGTGCGGCGCACCGTCCCATTTCGAGAATTCGAGGTTCCAGCTGGTCATGGCGCCTCAGTTCAGCCGGCCGCCCAGCAAGGCCAACGGGTTGGCCGTGGGCGCGTAGGCCGAGCCGAGTTCGGCCGTGACCCGCGTCCAGCCGGGGCAGACGTCGATGGCGATCACCGAGCCTCGGGGCATGAAGCCCAGCCGCGTCAACGCGCTCAACGGACCAAGCGCCACGTCGGCCCGTTGCGGCGGGGCGGCGGTGCTCGGCTCGGCGATGGCGGTGAGGACGATCGAGGCCAGCAGGGACTCCTGGGCCGACCGGCTGTCGGCGTCGCGGGCCAGTTCGGCGCCGGCGCTGATGAGTTCGCTGATCGTCGCCTCGGGGACCTCGTCTAACCGCTGCCATCCCGAGATCGGCGGCAACGAGCTGAGCCAGTGCGCGTCACGGCGGACGGGCTGCTCGATCTGACCGTCCACCCAGCGCAGGAAGTCCGACGCGGACAGCGTGACGTCGAATCGATCGCCCGCGGCGGCCGCGATCGCGCGCCCGGCCAGCACCTCGTACGGGAGCCGGACGAAACCGCCCACCCGATCGGCGCCGCCGCGCAGACGCAGCACCGACTCGGCATCGATCGAGATGGCCCGCTCGGCCATCGGGGCGAAGTCGGCCAACAGCGAAGCGTTGGGCAGCGGAGTGCTCACCGCGGCCATCCGGCCTGTTCGGCCTGCTCGGCCTGCTCGGCCTGCTCGGCCTGCTCGGCCTGCTCGGCCTGTTCGTCCCGCTCAGACGCCTCGGCCAGCGAAGCGTGGTCGGCGGACTCCGGCCTCGACGGAGTGTCGGCGAAGCCCGCGAGCCAGTCTCGCTCGCCCACAGTCAGCCGTCGAGGGCGGTCTCGCTCGAAATCGAAGGTCACGAGCTCGGTTGAGGCGCGAGCGGAAAGCGTCGGGCCATCGTAGAGCTCGTAGCGCACCCGAAAGGAGGCGCCCCGCAGGTCGCTGACCCACAGCTCCAGCCGGAGCGGAGTCGGACGGTAGACGATCGGCCGGAGGTAGCTGATCTCGTTGTGGGAGACCACCATGCCGGCCGCGAGAATCGGCGGCCGCCCCTCGTGCTCGTCGAAGAACATCGACACCCGAGCCTGCTCCAGATAGGTCAGGTAGGCCGTGTTGTTGACATGCCCGTAGGCGTCCATGTCAGACCAGCGCATGGCGCAACGGGTGACGAAGCGGGCCATCAAAGCCTTTCCTGATCAAGTGGCGGCCGGGGTGAGAGGCCCAGCCCGGCCGCCGCTCGGTGGTTCTCAGTCGCGGGTCAGCTTGCGGTGGGTGACTGCGTGCGGGCGGGCGGCCTCGGCCCCCATCCGCTCGATCTTGTTCTTCTCATAGGACTCGAAGTTGCCCTCGAACCAGAACCACTGGGCTGGGTTGTCGTCTGTGCCTTCCCAGGCCAGGATGTGCGTGGCCACGCGGTCCAGGAACCAGCGATCGTGACTGATGACCACCGCGCAGCCCGGGAATTCCAGCAGCGCGTTCTCCAGGGACCCAAGCGTCTCGACGTCGAGGTCGTTGGTCGGCTCGTCGAGCAGCAGCAAGTTGCCGCCCTCCTTGAGGGTCAGAGCCAGGTTCAGCCGGTTGCGCTCGCCGCCGGAAAGCACGCCTGAGGGCTTTTGCTGGTCCGGCCCCTTGAACCCAAACGCGGAGATGTAGGCCCGACTGGGCATTTCAACCTGGCCGACCTTGATGTAGTCGAGCCCGTCCGACACGACCTGCCAGACGTTCTTGGCCGGGTCGATGCCCCCGCGGTTCTGGTCGACGTAGCTGATCTTGACGGTCTCGCCCACCCGGACCGAGCCGGAGTCGGGGTGCTCCAGGCCGACGATCGTCTTGAACATCGTGGTCTTTCCCACGCCGTTCGGCCCGATGACGCCCACGATGCCGCCCCGGGGCAAGGAAAAGGACAGGTCCTTCACCAGCAACCGGCCGTCGAAGCCCTTGTCGAGGTGGTCGGTTTCCACCACGACACCGCCCAGTCGCGGTCCCGGCGGGATCTGGAT
>JAOPUY010000037.1 GCA_025963265.1 Frankiales bacterium
GGGACTCCAGGGCAGCACGCCCATCCCGTACTCCTGGGCGACCGGTAGCAGGTCGGCCTCGATGCCGCGGGCCAGGATCGAGTACGGCGGCTGCTCGGTGACGAAGCGGCCAAGGGCTCGCCTCTCCGAGACCCACTGGGCCTGCACCACCTGGTGGGCCGGAAAGGTGGACGAGCCGAAGGCTCGGATCTTGCCCGCGCGTTGCAGGTCGGTCAGGGCGGCCAACGTCTCCTCGACGTCGGTGTCCTGTTCGGGACGGTGCACTTGGTACAGGTCGATCCAATCGGTGCCCAGCCGGCGCAGGCTGTTGTCCACCTCCTGGGTGATCCACCGCCGCGAGTTCCCCTTCTTGTTCGGGTCGCCGCCCGGCTGCCCCATCGCGACGTCCATCGGACCGTGGAACTTGGTGGCCAGGATGACGGAGTCGCGGCGGCCGTCGGCTAGGGCTTTGCCGACGATGATCTCGGACTCGCCGCGCGAGTAGACATCGGCGGTGTCGATGAAGTTGACCCCGCTGTCGAGGGCTTTGTGGATGATCGACACCGACACGTCGTGGTCGGGCTCACCCCACGCGCCGAACATCATCGCCCCGAGGCAGAGCGAGCTGACTTGCATTCCGGTTCGTCCGAGTCCGCGGTATTCCATGCTGGCCACGCTAGGGCCGGCGGCTATGAGCCGCAAGAGAATCGACGCCCGGGCTGCTCAGCAGCGCGCCTGGGCCTTGACGGTGGCCACGCCTTGCGCCCCGGTGAACACGCGGAGCGAGCCGCTGACCGTCACCGAGCCGGTGAACTCGCCGCTCACGCCGGAGAATCCGCGGGCGGTCAGCACCGATCCGACGACGGTGAAGTGAGCGCCGCTGGCCGCCGTGCCGCTGAAGTCCAGGCCAGCCGCGCAGTCGGCCGACTTCGCGAAGTCCTGGTTGCCCGCACCCCGGATGCGCATCGCCACCGAGCCCGCGCCCTTTGTGGTCACCGGTTTGGCGCTCGGCGTCGGACCGACTGAACTCGCGGAACTGGACGCGGACGGCGCTGTACCTGTTGCCGAAGCCACCGCGCCGCTGGGCGAGCCGCCCACGGTCGACGCGAAGGAGGTGACCGCGGGCTGCGTCCCGGCCGTGCTGGCCGGCTGAGCAGCAGAGTGCGAACCGCAACCGGTTAGGACCAGCGCCCCGGCCGCGGCCGCTAGCCAGCCGAGCGCCGCCCGTCTGCCGAACACAGCCCGTCCGGTCATCGCACGGCCACCGTGGCGCAACCGAGCAGCGGGTTGTGGGTCGGCGGGCCGACGTTGATCGCGTAGGCGCAGTAGCGGTTGGTGCCGGCGACTGCGCGCACGGTGGCGCTGAAGCCATGCGCGCCCGGGACCTTGCGGGCTTGATTCACATCCGGCCGGCTGCGGTTGGCCATCGTCGAGCCCAGCTGGGTGCTGCCGACGTAGACGTCGATGCGCAACGCGGTGGCAGGGCTGTCCGGGTCGTAGGCCCAGCCGGTGAGCGTGACGCTCGCCGGACCGCTGGCGGAGGAGGTGGGCTTGGCGGTGATGCCGTCGAAGTGGCCGACCGGGCCGCCGTGGACGGTCACCGTGCGACAGCCCAGGCTGACGTTGCCGCCCGGCCCGACGTTGATCGCGTAGGCGCAGTAGTTGTGGGTGCCGTCTCGAGCGGCGAAGTGAATGACGTACCCGTGTTGGCCGGCGATCCCGGTCGATTTGGTGACGTCGGGCCGGCTCACGTTGGCCGTGAATCGTCCGACGCCGGTCGATCCCTCGTAGACGTCGACGTGGATGCTGGTCGCGGCTGAGTCCTTGTCCGCCGCCCAGCCGGTCAAGCTCACGCTCGACCCGATCGCGGTGGCGGTGTCGAAGTGGCCGCCGGGATTATGCGGATCGCTCTCGGCCGGCATGATGCCACCGGGCATCAGCCGGGCGGCTGCGCCGGTGACGGTGTCTCGCCCGTACGGGCCGTAATACCGCGTCGGCCCCTCGGTCAAGATGGCGATCGCGTAGCGCCCGTGCCCGACGAGGCCGGTGCTGTGCATCCGGGACAGGTTTTGCAGGCAGCACATCCAACCCTGCTTGATCGCCGCGCCGCCGGCCACCGCCGGGATGCCGTAACACTGCGGCCAGCCGTCGGCGGCGGTGCAGGCGTAATGCGACATCGCGTTCAGCAACCAGGGGCCGACGCCCGGCTCCTGCATGACGCGCTGATAGAAGAGCACCAGGCCCTGGGCCGAGATCTGGGTCTCGCCCCACCAACCGGGATCGGCCGGTCGTCCGACCGGGACGTCGTAGTGAGCCTGGATCCACGGCCCGAGGCCGTCGCCGCCGACTAGGCCGTAGAGCTGATCGGCCGCGTTGTCGTCGGACTGGGTGATCATCCGATAGGCGGTGGCGGCGGTGGCGCCGGTCATCTTGCCCTCGGCCAGCAGCCGGGTCGCGATGAAGACCTTGACGACGGACGCGCTGGCGAACATGCCCCGCGAGTCGCCGGCCGCGACATAAGCGCCCGTGGTCCGGTCGACGACGGCGACCGCTCCGCGCTCACCCCGGGACGCGATGAAGTTGGCCGCGCTGTTGGCCGCGGCCTGCAGCGGGCTGACGGCGGCCGTCGCCGATTGGCCAGCCACGGACACCCCGACCAGCGTGCCGCCGATCG
>JAOPUY010000005.1 GCA_025963265.1 Frankiales bacterium
GGCAGGGCTGGAGCGGAGGATGTTACGGCGGGCCGCATCCTGTTCGGAGCTGCGGGCTTATCGGCGGCCGTTTCCGAACGTGTGACGCGCATGTCACCAGCGTCGCAGAATATTGTTCAGCGCACTAGCAATTCGACGCTAGATCCTTCAGGCTCAGGTCAACTGTGCAGGCTGACGAGATGTCAACGATGACGGAGGCAGCAATGAAGGTCGGAATCCCCCGCGAGATCAAGAACCACGAGTACCGGGTGGCCATCACGCCCTCCGGCGTCAACGAGCTGGTGCGCAACGGCCACGACGTGTTCGTCGAGCAGGATGCCGGCGTCGGTTCCTCGATTCCGAACGAGGATTACGTCGCCGCGGGGGCGAAGGTGCTGGCCAGCGCTGATGACGTGTGGGGCGCCGCCGACCTGCTGCTCAAGGTCAAGGAGCCGGTCGCCGAGGAGTACGGCCGGCTGCGGGCCGACCAGACCCTGTTCACCTACCTGCACCTGGCGGCCGACAAGGCCTGCACCGACGCCCTGCTGTCGGCCGGAACCACCGGCATCGCCTACGAGACCGTGCAACTGAGCGACAACTCGCTGCCGCTGCTGGCCCCCATGTCCGAGGTGGCCGGGCGGCTCGCCCCCCAAGTCGGCTCCTACCACCTGATGCGTCAGGGCGGTGGCCGCGGCGTCCTGATGGGCGGCGTCCCGGGGGTCTACGCGGCCAAGGTGGTCGTCATCGGCGCCGGCGTGTCCGGTCAGAACGCGGCCGCGATCGCCCTCGGCATGCAGGCCGAGGTGCTGCTGCTGGACCGCAATGTCGCCCGGCTGCGGCAGATGGACGCGATCTACCAGGGGCATTGCCAGACCATCACCTCGAATGCCTACGAGGTCGAGAAGGCGGTGTTGGACGCGGACTTGGTGATCGGCGCGGTGTTGGTGCCCGGCGCCAAGGCGCCGAAGATCATCAGCAACGAGCTCGTCTCGCGGATGAAGCCCGGTTCGGTGCTGGTCGACATCTCGATCGACCAGGGCGGCTGTTTTGAAGACTCGCGTCCGACCACTCACGACCACCCGACCTACCGAGTGCACAACTCGATCTTCTACTGCGTCGCGAACATGCCCGGGGCCGTGCCGCACACCTCGACCTACGCGCTGACCAACGTCACGCTCCCGTACGCCGTCGAATTGGCCAACCGCGGGTGGCGCGACGCGCTGCGCAACGATCCGGCGCTCGCCCTCGGACTGAACACCCTGGCCGGCGAGCTGACCAACGCGCCGGTCGCCGCCGCGCACGGATACCCCAGCCGCAGCCTGGCCGACGCGCTCGCGAGCTGACGCGGTGGCCGAGGACCCCTACCGCGGACTGTCGCTCTGGCACGACGGCGTGCCGAGCGAGCTGACCCCGCGGCCGTCGTTGGCCACCGCCGGCCACCGCGAGCGGACCGTCGACGTGGCGATCGTCGGCGCCGGCTTCACCGGATTGTGGACGGCCTACTACCTCAAGCGGGCCGAGCCCTCGTTGCGCGTCGCGATCTGCGAGAGCGAGATCGCCGGCTTCGGCGCGTCCGGCCGCAACGGCGGTTGGTGCTCGGCGCTGTTCCCCGTCTCGCTGACGAAACTGGCCGAGGAGTCCGGCCGCGAGGCAGCTATCGCGCAATACCAGGCGATGCGGGAGACGGTGACCGAGATCGGCCGGGTGATCGCCGAGGAGGGGTTGGACGCCGACTGGGCCCGCGGCGGCACGGTGACGCTCGCGCGGAGCGCCCCGCAACTGCAGCGCGCGCTGGCGGAGGTGGCCGAGGCCCGCAAGTTCGGCTTCGACGAGGACTACCTGCGGCTGCTCTCGGACGAGCAAGCCCGGGCCGAACTGAACGCGGACGGCGTGGTCGGCGGCGTCTTCGCCGCGGACTGCGCGGCGATCCAACCGGCCAAGCTGGTGCGCAGCCTGGCCGCGCGTGTGCAAGCGTCCGGCGTGGCGATCTACGAGCGCACCCGGGTGTCGGCCATCGAGCCGGGGCGGCTGCGCACCGAGCACGGCGATCTGCGCGCCGAGTTCGTCGTCCGGGCGACGGAGGGCTTCACCCCCGCGCTGGCCGGGCTCAAGCGGGCGATCGCGCCGGTCTACTCGCTGATGATCGCGACCGAGCCACTGTCGGAGCAGCGGTGGGCCGACATCGGGCTGAGCCGGCGACAGACCTTCACCGACCTGCGGCACCTGATCATCTACGGCCAGCGCACGGCCGATGACCGGCTGGTCTTCGGCGGTCGCGGAGCCCCCTATCACTTCGGCTCCAGCATCGGCCCGAGCCACGACCGGGCCCCCCGGGTCTTCGCTGCGCTGCGCCACACCCTGAGCGAGCTGCTGCCGATGACGCGTGAGCTCGCCATCACCCACCAGTGGGGCGGACCGTTGGGCATCGCGCGCGACTGGCACGCCTCGGCCGGTTTAGACCGCAGCACCGGAATCGGGTGGGCGGGCGGCTACGTCGGCGACGGCGTGGCCACGACCAATCTGGCCGGACGCACGCTGGTCGAGTTGATCCTGGGCCGGCCGAGCCCGCTCACCGAGCTGGCCTGGGTGAATCACCTCTCGCCGAGCTGGGAGCCCGAGCCGTTGCGCTGGCTGGGCGCCAACGCCGGCCTGCGGGCGATGACCTGGGCTGACGACGCCGAACAGCGGCACGGTCGCAAGTCCCTGGTCGCCGCCGCGGTCAACCGCGTGATGGGCCGCTGAGCGTGGTCGGCGCAAGCGATACGACCGGCCCACGCCGACCGCCGACCGCGCCGGCTCGGATGCCGGAGAAGTTCCCCGGCCCGGACCGGGCCGCGTTGGCCCGGCTGATCACCGACGCCGCCGTCGGTCACGTGGCCTTCGCCGACGCCGGCCCAAGCGCAGAGCCGTCGTCTGGGGCCGTAGCCCCCGGCTGGCCGATCGTGCTCCCGATCGCCGTCACCTACGAGGCCGACCCGGCCGAGCCGTCCGAGGCGTCCGACTCGTCTCATCCGTCGGCGTCAGCCGCTGGTTTCAGCTTGCTGATGCACGGCTCGACCGGCTCGCGGTGGTTGCGAATCCTCAGCCGGGGCGGCCCGATCTCGGTGGCGGTCACCGCGGTGGACGGGCTGGTCCTCGCCCGGTCGGCTTTCGAGTCGTCCATGCACTACCGCAGCGCCGTCCTCTTCGGCCATTGCGCGACGGTGGCGCCGGCGGAGAAGTCAGCTGCGCTAGATCGCATCACCGAGTCCCTCATCCCGGGCCGAACGGCCGAGGTGCGCCGGCCCCGGGCGAAGGAGTTGGCGGCGACGCTCGTGCTTCGGATGCGGGTGCTCGATTGGAGTTACAAGGTCTCCGATCAGTGGCCCGATGATCCCGAGGACGACGTCGCTGGCCCGGCTTGGGCCGGAGTGCTGCCCCGACGCACTGGCTTCGCCCAAGCCCTCGACACCCACGACCTCGGGCCGGGTCGCCGCCGTCCGCCGTCGGTCGCGGCCCTGCTGGCCCAAGAGGGCTAGAACGACGGCCCAGGATAAGTTAGGCTTACCTAACTTGATGCTCTGACCCCGAGGCCGCCATGAACGAGCAGGACGACAAGCCGCAGAAGGCAACGACTGAGACGTTGGACAGCTTCGCCGAGCGCGTCCGCCGGCACACCAACGACTGCCACCAAGACGAGTTGCGCCGGTACGTGCGCGGGCGGACCGGCGCAGACATCGCCGGCGTCGAGCTGGCCGAACTGACCGCAGCCGGGGCGACGTTCTGGTGGGTTGACCCGACCGGGGCGCACACCGGCCAGATCCACTTCGCCCAGCGGGCGGCCGACATCACCGAGCTCGCAGTGGCCCTGCGGGTTGAACTGGGCGCCGACTGACGGGCGGGCTCAGCCCTTGGCCGCGAGCTGGCCGCAGGCGCCGTCGATCTCGCGGCCGCGGGTGTCGCGCACGGTGATGGAGACGCCGAACGCGGCGACGCGTTCGACGAACTCCTCCTCCACGTGCTTGGGCGAGGCATCCCACTTGGACCCGGGGGTCGGGTTCAACGGGATCAGGTTCACGTGGGCCAACCGGCCCGAGAGCAGCTCGCCGAGCAGGTCGGCCCGCCAGCGTTGATCGTTGATGCCGCGGATCATCGCGTATTCGATCGAGTACCGCCGGCCCGTCTTGCCGGCGTAGTCGTCGGCCGCCTCGAGCACCTCACGGACGTTCCAGCGGGTGTTGACCGGCACCAGGGTGTTGCGCAGCTCGTCGTCTGGGGCGTGCAGCGAGACGGCGAGGGTGACGTTCAGGCCCTCCTCGGCCAGCCGCTGGATGCCGGGCACCAATCCGACGGTCGACATCGTGATGTGCCGCTGGGACAGGCCCAGGCCCGCCGGCGCGGGCTCGACCAGCCGGTGCAGCGCGGCTGAGACCCGCTTGTAGTTGGCCAGCGGCTCGCCCATACCCATGAACACGACGTTGGACAATCGGAGGGAGCGTCCGCCCGCCATCTCGCCTGAGGCGGCGATGCGGGCCGCCGCGGCGACCTGCTCGACGATCTCGCCGGTGGAGAGGTTCCGGGTCAGGCCTCCTTGACCGGTGGCGCAGAACGGACAGGCCATGCCGCAGCCAGCCTGGCTGGACACGCACACCGTGAGCCGGTCTTTGTAACGCATCAGGACGCTCTCGACCAGGGTGCCGTCGTGCAGGCGCCACAGCGTCTTGCGGGTCTTGCCGCTGTCGGTCTCGACGTGCCGGACCTCGGTCAGCAACGCCGGGAGCAGGGCGCGGCCCAGCTTGTCGCGCACCGGGGCGGGCAGGTCGGTCATCGTGGCCGGGTCGTTCTCCAGCCGCGCGAAGTAGTGGCGCGAGAGCTGGTCGGCCCGAAACGGCTTCTCGCCGAGTTCGGTGACCGCCGTGCGTCGTTCGGCCTGGGACAGGTCAGCGAGATGGCGCGGCGGCAGACCGCGGCGCGGGGCGTCGAAAATGAGGGGCAACGATGTCATGACTGGTCAATTGTCCCACGCTTATCCACCGCCCGAGACCGGCGCGAATGCGCGGCCGCGCTGGGGCTCAGCCGGGCAGGAAGGCGGCCAGCAGCAGATAGGCCACCGCCGCGCACGGCAGCAGCGAGTCGAGCCGGTCCATGATTCCGCCGTGGCCGGGCAGCAGCCGGCCCATGTCCTTCAGCCCGAGGTCGCGTTTGATCATCGACTCGCCGAGGTCGCCCAGCGTCGCGGTCACGGCCAAAGCCAGCCCGAACAGCAGGCCTTTCCACCATTGCTCGTGGAAACAGAAGATCATCAGCAGCACGCCGCAGGCCGCGCTGGCGGTGAGCGAGCCGGTGAAACCCTCCCAGGACTTCTTGGGCGAGACCATCGGCGCCATCGGGTGGCGGCCGAAGAGCACGCCGGCCACATACCCGCCGGTGTCCGAGCAGACCACGGCCAGGATGAACAGCGCGATGCGCGCAGTGCCGTCGGAGGGATGCAGCAGGAGCGCGGCGAACCCGGCCAGGAAGGGCACGTAGAGCGCGATGAGGCAGGCCGAGGCGACGTCGGGCAGGTAGCCGGACGCGCCGTCGGCCAGTCGCCAGATGATCACGCCGAGGACGGTCAGCAGCAGCGCGCCGACGAGGCCGTCCGGGCCGCGGTACCAGGCGGCGGCGTCCATCGCCACCCCGCCGACCAGCAGCGGAGCCAGCGGCGGCCGCGACTCGACGGTGGACATCGCGGTGACCATCTCATAGATCCCGAGGACCGCGGCCAGGCCGAGGATGTACATGAACGAGGGCCGGTAGGCGAACAACGTCGCGAGGACCACGGCGCCGAGACCGACCCCGACGGCGATGGCGGCGGGCAGGTTCCGGCCCGCCCGGGACTTTCCGGCCGGTGGGACTGCGTTGCCCGCGGCCAGCGCGTCGCCGTCATCCGGCCGGGGCTGCAGGGCGACTGGTGCGTCGACGGCGGCCAGAGCGCGGCGGACGGGGGCAACCTCGACCGCGACTGAGGAGTGCGACTCGGGCTCGGCCCGCCGATGCCCCCGGCTCGAGCCGTTGGTCGGCGCCGTCGGGGCGGGCCGGCTCGGGGCGCTCGGCTGCGCTCGGCTGCGGGCGATGAGGTCGGCCACCGACACGCCGCCGGCCACCGCACCGTGGCGGCCGCTTGGTTCGGTCTCTGCGGGCGGGGCCAGTTCGGCGCCAGCGTCGCGATTGCGGCGGGCCATCAGAGTTCGAGCAGCTCGGTTTCTTTGATCTTCACAGACTCTTCAGCCGAGGCCACGTATTTGTCGGTCAGCTTCTGCAACTCGGCTTCGGCCCGGCGCGCGTCGTCCTCGCCCACCTCGCCGTCCTTGACCAGCTTGGCGAACGCCTCGTTCGCGTGCCGGCGCACCGCTCGAATCGCCACCTTGGCGTCCTCGCCCCGGCTCTTGGCGACCTTCACGAACTCGCGGCGGCGCTCTTCGGTGAGCTGCGGGAACAGCACGCGGATGATGCTGCCGTCGTTGGTGGGGTTCACGCCGAGGTCGCTGTCGCGGATGGCCCGCTCGAGCGCGCCGAGCTGGGAGGCGTCATAGGGTTTGATGACGGCCATCCGGGCCTCGGGGATGCTGACCGAGGCTGCTTGGCTCAACGGGGTGATGGCCCCGTAGTAGTCGATGGTGATTCGATTGAACGAGCTGGCCGAGGCCCGGCCGGTCCGCAGACCGCCCAGGTCGTGGTGCAGCACGCTGACCGCCTTCTCCATCTTCTCCTCTGCTTCGAAGAGGGTTTCGTCGATCACGGAATCTCCCGGTTCTAGAACTGCGCTACTGCTGGAACGTTGTCGGACGTGGTGAGCACTGCTGACTGCCGAAAGGGTCAGCCTCCGGTGGAGACCAACGTGCCGATCTTCTCACCGTGCACCACTCGAGCGATGTTGCCATCGGCCAGGTCGAACACGACGATGGGCAGTTCATTGTCGCGGCACAAGCTGAACGCGGTCGCGTCGGCGACCTTCAGACCGCGCTGCAGGACCTCGTCGTAGCCGATCGTGTCGAATTTGACCGCCTGCGGGTTGAACTTCGGGTCCGAATCATAGACGCCGTCGACGCCGCTCTTGCCCATCAGCAGCACCTCGCAGCCGATCTCCAGCGCCCGCTGCGCCGCGGTGGTGTCGGTGGAGAAATACGGCAGGCCGGCGCCGGCGCCGAAGATCACGACGCGGCCCTTCTCGAGGTGGCGCTCGGCGCGGCGCGGAATGTAGGGCTCGGCGATCTGACCCATGGTGATCGCGGTCTGAACTCGAGTCGGGACGCCGGCCTTCTCGAGGAAGTCCTGCAGGGCGACGCAGTTCATGACGGTCCCGAGCATGCCCATGTAGTCGGCGCGGTCGCGGTCCATGCCGGCCTCGGCCAACTGCGCGCCGCGGAAGAAGTTGCCGCCGCCGACGACGATGGCCACCTGAGTGCCCTCGTTGTGCACCTCGGCGATCTGACGGGCGATCGAGGCGACGACGTCGGGGTCGACGCCGACCGATCCGCCGCCGAAAACCTCGCCCGACAGCTTCAGCAATATTCGGTGGTAACGGAAAGGGACCACCTGACCGACCTCTTCAGATGCGGTCATGGTGGTCCCTCTCCTCGTCCCAACGTCGGTGCCAATCCTGCCCTATGGCGCGCGCTCGCACGGCATCAGGCGGCAGGCATCGGACATCCGAAGGTTACGCGGCTCCAACTTCGAACCGGGCAAAACTCGTCAACGTGACGCCCGCCGCGTCCAGCAAAGCCTGAACGGTCTTCTTGCTGTCGTGGTAGGAGGACTGCTCATGCAGCACGTTGTGCTTGAAGAAGCCGTTGAGCCGGCCCTCGGTGTTCGGAGCGATGGCGGCCTCGGGATTTAACTCTTAGCGGGCCGTCGCC
>JAOPUY010000133.1 GCA_025963265.1 Frankiales bacterium
GGTTCGTCCGGCCCTGCTCGATCAGCCGAAGCACCTCGACCTCGCGGCCGGTCAGCGACGGCGGCCCGGGGGCGTGCTCGGCCGCGGGCCGGCGTTGCTCACCGAGGGCTCGCAATTCCAACAACAACGGCGCCGCCCGTAGCTCACGGGCCGACTCGCGGGCCAGGTTGGCCGCCTCGGTGGCCTCGGGACCGCGCCCGGCCGCGCGCAGCACCGCGGCCAGGTGGGCTCGACAGCGGGCCTGCTCATACCGCTCGCCGTAGCCGAAGGCCTCGACCGCGGCCGTCCAAGCGGCGATGTGCTCCTCCAGCGGCGCCGCGTCGACGCCGGCCAGCCATCGAAGCCGATGCCACTCGGCCTCGACCCGGCTCTGCCAGGCGAGACCCTCGACGCCGAAGCGACGACCGCGCTGCTCGTGATCGGCGGCGACCAGCCGGGCCGCGTCGCGGTAGGCGGCGCCGCGCCGGACCGACTCGACCCGCTTGCTCTGCGGCAGCTCGCTGAGCCCGGCGCACAGCGCGGACAGCGCGAGCGCGGAGATGCGCACCTGGGGCGGCGTGAGCTCCATCGCCCACAGCTCGGCCAGTTGCCTGACCAACGTGTCGAGCAGCGCCAGGGCCTCCTCGGGGTGCCCGGCGTACACGTGCAGATCGGCCAACGCGATCAGCTGGACTGACACCATCGTCTCGCGCTGAGCCCAAGGCAACAGCGCCGGCAACGCGGCCAGGCCGGCCGGCTCGCCGCGGCCGGCTCGGACGGCGAGGCCAGCGGAGGAGATCATGGCGGCGACCAGCCCCGGCGGCGACTGCTTGTCCAGACAGCTGTGGGCCAGGCTCGCGTCCCAGTCGCCCAAGTGGTATCGAGCTAGACAGGCCAAGACGCGGCTCTGCACGCCGTAGGTCGACCAGGGGACGCCGACCTCTCGAGCGCGCTCGGCGGTCAACTCGAAGATCCGCGCCGCCCGGGGCAGCTCGCCGGTCTCGAAGTACATGTTGGCCAGCTGGTAGCCGGCCCGAAGCTCGGCCGTGACATGGCCCCGTTCCCGAGCCTGGGCCCGCACCGCCCGCAGCGTGCGGCCCGCCGCCACCGGATCGCCGATCCGCTGGTCGAGCACGGCCAGCGTCGTCTCGGCCTCGGCCGCCGATTCCGGGTCGCCCACGGCGGCCGCGGTGTCGATGGCCTCATGGGCCCACCGGGCGACGTCGGCGTAGCGGCCCATGGCTAGCAGCGCGCGAGCTTGCCAGGCCGCGATCCGAGCGCGCAGCGCGGTCGGCGGGTCGGCCGGCACCAGCCGCAGCGCGTCCGAGGTCGCCGCGAGCGCGTCCGTCTCCGAGTCGATCGGGATCGAGTAGATGGCCTTGGCCAGCAACAGCCGGGCCCGCGCGATCGGGCTCGCGTCGGGCTTGAGCTCAGCGAGGGCCTGCTTGACCAGCGCCATCGCGCGGAACATGTGGCCAGCGACCGAGGCCGCCTCGGCGGCCTTGAGCGCGACCTCGACCGCCCAGTCGGCGCCGTCGTCCGGCGCGTGGCTGACGAGCTCCAACGCCGACTCGAAATGGCGCATGGCGTCCTCAGCCGCCGCCACGGTCATCGCCTCGTCTCCGGCTCGGACGCTGGCCGTGAAGGCGGTGGGCAAGTCGTGGGACTCGCGCGCGTGCAGGGCTAACTCGGCCGCGCTGCCGCGGCCGGTGCGGGTCAACGCGGCGGCGTAGCTGATGTGCAGGCGCACGCGCTCGCCGGGCAGCAGATCCTCATAGACCGCTTCGGCCAGCAAGGCGTGCCGGAACCCGTAGTCGGTGCCGTTGACCGGCTCCAGCAGGTGGGCGTCGACCGCCTCGCGCAGGGCCTCGTCCAGGGCTGTCGGCGGCAGCGTGAGCACCGCGGCCAACAACGAGTGCGAGACCCGGCGGCCGGCCACCGCCGCGGCCCGGATCACCTCGCGGGCCGGATCGGACAGGCGGTCCAGCCGCACCATCAGCAGATCGGCCAACTCGGCCGGAACCGTCGGGCCGCGGTCCTCGCCCGAGGCGGCGACGAGCTGCTCGGCGAAGAACGCATTGCCGCCCGAGCGCTCGATGATGCGCTGCATCGTGAGCTCGGGCAGCGGTTCCGGATGGACGTCGCGAATCAGCGTCCGGATCTCATCGGCGTCCAGCGGCCCGACGGCGACCCGGACGACGTTGGGCAGCCGAGACCACTCGGCGGCCGCGGCGCGCAGCGGGTGGCGGCGGTGCAGGTCGTCGGAGCGGTAGCTGGCCGCGATGGCCAATCCCGACTGGACGCGCAGCCGGGACAGCAGGAAGCCAAGCAGGTCGCGGGTGGCCTGATCGGCCCAGTGGATGTCCTCGACGACGAGCAGCACCGGCCGGGTCGCGGACATCGACTCCAGGGCGCCGAGCACCGCCTCGAATAAGGCCCCGCGCTCGACCCGGTCGTCGAACGCGGCCATCTGGGCCACCATCCGACGCCGGGCTGGCAGCAGCCGGGCCAGCGGTGGGAATTCCTCGACGAGGGCTTTCACCCGGGCTGGCTCCTCGCGCACCAGACCCCCGAACGCCTCGCTGATCGGCAGGTAGGGCAGCCCGGCGTCGCCGAAGTCGATGCAATGACCGACCATCGCCGTGATGTCGCGGGCCCGGGCCAGCTCGATGGTCTCGGCCAGCAGCCTGGTCTTTCCGACGCCCGCGTCACCGGCCAGCAAGACCGCGCCGGCGGTGCCGGCCGCGGCGTCGGCCAGCAGGGCGGCGGTCGCGGCGAGCTCGACCCGCCGCCCGACGAGCGGACTCGATGGCACTGGCATATCTGCCATCGTGCCGGTGACCTCTGACAATGGATAGTCGATTTCCGGTAGCCCCGGTTCGCCGGGGGCGAGTGACCCCGGCGAACGGGGGGAGGGGCTCAGCTGTGGCGGGGTCGACGGACGTCCCAGCGCAACGTCCAGGCCCAGCGCGAGGCGTCGGGCTGGGTGGATCGGTCGAGGCGGGCCCGTTGTCCGCCCGAGCCACCGGCCTGGAACTCCCGCTGGAGCTTCTGTTGACGGTAGGCAATCTCCGTACGTCTGCTGTCAGCCTGGTAACTGCTCATCTTTCGCCTCCGCGACGTCTTCATCTGTGTTGATGACTCGACGATGCGCGTCTAAGGGTGGTGCTCACATCAGAAGAACTACCTAGCTGGGATTTACCCGGGGCCGGCGCCGGGCCGGGAGCCTTAGACCGCGATCGGCGCCCTTAGGCGGCGAGCCGGGCCCGGTTGACAGTTGCTACGCGGACGAACTAACTTCGCGGCACGGCGGTGCGCCGGGTCCAGACGGAAAGTCGGTTCATGACGAAGACGCCCTTGGGCTTGTTCTTGGTGCTCGGCGGCTTGTCGGCCATCGGCCCGATCGCCACCGACATGTACCTCCCGGCGTTGCCGACCATGGCCCGTGAGCAGCACGCCAGCACGTCCACCGTGCAGCTCACCCTGACCGCCTGCCTGCTCGGATTGGGCATCGGCCAAGTCGTCGCCGGACCGCTCAGCGACCGGTTTGGCCGCCGCCGGCCGCTGCTCATCGGTATGGCCCTGTTCATGGTGGCCTCGATCGCCTGCGCGTTGGCCCCCAACATCCCGGTGTTGATCGCGACCCGCGGCCTGCAGGGCCTGGCCGGCGCCGCGGGCGTGGTGATCTCCCGCGCCGTCGTGCGTGACTTGTTCGAGGGCCCGGCGGTCGCGGCGATGATGTCCCGGCTGATGCTGGTCATGGGCGTCGCTCCGATCCTGGCCCCGCTGGGCGGCTCGGCGTTGCTGCACGCGACTAGCTGGCGCGGCTTGTTCTGGATCATGACCGGCTTCGCGCTGATCCTGTTCATCGGCTCGCTGCGGTTCGTGCCCGAGACCCTGACCCATCACGTCGACGACCCGGAGCGGGTGCCGGTCGGACGCACCCTCAGCGAGCTGTTCCACAATCCGCGCTTCGTCGGCGCGGTCACCGGGGGAGCGTTCGCGATCGCCGCGATGTTCGCCTACATCTCCGGGTCCTCGTTCGTCTTTCAGCAGGTCTTTGGCCTCAACCAGTCGGTGTACGCCCTGATCTTCGGGCTGAACGCGGTCGGCATCATCGCGCTGAGCCAGCTCTCGGCCCACCTGGTCCGCACGCACAGCCCGGCCGCCCTGCTGCTGGCGGCCACCACGATCAGCAGCCTGGGCGGCATCGGCCTGCTGCTCGGCGCCCTCAGCCACGCTGGGCTGCCGGTGATCGTGCCGATGCTGTTCCTGTCGGTGGCCTCGGTCGGGCTCGCGTTGCCCAACAGCGGGGCGATCGCGCTGGCCGGGCCGCGGAACCAGGCGGGCACCGCGTCGGCCACCTTGGGCTTGGCTCAGTTCGGGGTCGGCGCGGCCGTCGCTCCGCTGGTCGGCGCGTTCGGCGGCGCGGACGCCGTGCCGATGGCGGTGGTGATTTGCGTCTGCGCGGTGATCGCCTTCCTGGCCGCGAGCTTCACCGCGAGCCGAAAAGACCGACCGACGGACGATCAGCAGCTCGGTATCGCCGAGGCGGCCGAATTCGGCGACCTCGTCCCGGGTGCCTAGTCCCGGGTGCTTACCGCCGACGGGTGATCGCGTAGCTGACAACCGCGCCCACGACCACCCCGGCCAGCGCGATGCCCACCGGAAGCAGCTGACGCAGCACCGAACCACCAGCTAGCCCGAGCAGATCGATCGCCTCGGGCTCGGCCGGCGTCGGCCGGGGTTTCACGACGGTGGGCGCCGGGGTGGCGATCCCCGCCGCCGAGCCGTCGGCCGCCGCTGTTGACCCGGCTGCTGTTGATCCAACCGGTGTTGATTCGGCGGGGGCTGATCCGGCCGATGTCGATTCGCCCGCGGGTTCAGCCGAGACGGCGATCTCCTTGGCCAGGTTGGCCGCGAACTGGCCGATCAGCTTGTCGCTGACCTCGCTCAACACCCCTCGGCCGAACTGCGCCGGCTTGCCGGTCAAGCCCAGATCGGTGCTCACCTCGACCCGGGTGCCGCCAGAGTCGTTGGCCACCAGCGAGGCGACCACCGTGGCCTGCGCCGTGCCCGGGCCGTGGGCCTCCTTGCCGTTGGCCTGCAGGACCGCTCGGTGGTTGGCCTCATCGCGCTCCAGGAACGTGACCGTGCCCTTGTAGCTGGTCACAATCGGGCCGACCTTGACCTTCACCCGCCCGGCGTAGCCGCCGTCCTCGGTCTCGCCGTCGAGCACCGCGCCGGGCATGCACGGGGCGACCCGCTCGATGTCCATCAGCACCGTCCAGGTCTCAGCGGGCGAGGTGGCGACGTCGAAGTGATTGTTGAGCTCCACGGGTGTTAGTTCCCTTCCATGAGGTCGACGACTTGCTGCGGTCCGAGCGGTTGCGAGTTCACCTTGGCGCCAAAGGGCGTCAGCGCGTCCCGGACCGCGTTGATGAGCGCGGCCGGCGAGCAGATCGCGCCGCCCTCGCCCATCGGCTTGAAGCCGCCGGGCGTCGGCGAGGGCGTGATGACGTGGCCGTACTCGATGATCGGCACCTCGCTGGCCGTCGGCAGCAGATAGTCCAAGAACGTCGTGGTCAACGGGTTGCCGTCGGTGTCATAGACGAAGTTCTCGTAGAACACCCCGCCGATGCCCTGCACCACGCCGCCGGCGATCTGGCCCTCGACCACCATCGGGTTGATCATGTTGCCGCAGTCCTCGCTCACCACGTAACGCAGCACCTTGACCGCACCCGAGGCCGGATCGATCTCGACGATCGCGGCGTGGGTGGCGTTGGAGTACATGAACAACGGCGCCCGGATCCGGAAGGTGACGTCGAGACCGGGCTCCATCCCCTCCGGCAGCATCATGGCGCCGGCGTAGGCCATCGCCGCGACCTGCTCGAGCGTGACCTTGGCCTCCGGGTTGCCGGCGACTGAGACCACGCCGAGGTCCATCTCGAGGTCGGACGGATCGGCCTCCAGCATCTCGGCCGCGACCAGCAGCACTTTCTGCTTGAGCAGCAAGGCCGCTTCCTTCGCAGCGCCGCCGAACACCGAGGCGGTGCGGCTGCCGCCGGTGCCCGAGCCGAACGGCGAGGTCGCGGTGTCGCCCTGCACCAGCTTGACGTCGGCGAAGTCGACGCCCAGGTTCTCGGCGACCACCTGCGCGATGGTCGTCTCGACGCTCTGGCCATGCGAGCCGGTGCCCGTCGAGGCCAGCACCGTGCCGCCGTAGTCGACGCGCACGTTCACCTGCTCGGCCCCCAGGATGCCGAAGCCGGGAGAGGCCTCGATGTACATGCTCAGCCCGATGCCCAGCAGCCGGCCGTTCTCACGGGCCGCGGCCTGCTCGATCCGGAAGGCGTCGTAACCGATCATCTCGGCCGCCTGCTCGAGGGTGTCGTGCGGGGTCACCGACTCGTAGACCAGGCCGGTCGCGGTGGTGTAGGGCAGCTGGTCGGGCTGGATGATGTTGCGGCGCCGGAATTCCAGCGGGTCCATCCCGATCTCGGCCGCCACCACGTCGACCATCTGCTCGCGGGCCACCGACTCCATCATCCAGGGACCGCGGTAGGCGCATTTGCCGTTGGTGTTGGTGAAAACCGCCTGACCGCTGAAGAAGTACTGGTTGAAGTCATACGGGCCGGGCAGCAGCACAGCCGACAGCGAGGCGTTCGAGCCGACGCTGGGGAGCGGGAAGGAGCCGACGTCCTCCCGGTGGTGCGCCTTGACGCCCAGGATCTTGCCCGAGCTGTCGGTGGCCATGGTGAGCTTCATGTCCTCGCGGCGGGCGTGGCCGCCGGCCAGCAGATTCTCGTTGCGGTCCTCGATCCAGCGCACCGGCCGGCTCAGCTTGTAGGTCACGACGATGACGGCCAACTCCTCGGCCGTCGGGTACATCTTCTGCCCGAAGCCGCCGCCGACGTCCTCGGCGACCGCGTGGATCTTGTTCTCGTTCAGCCCCAGCATCCGACCGGCCGCACTGCGGATCTCGTGCGCGCTCTGGGTGGCGGCGACGATCTCGAGCATCTCGCGGTAGGGATCCCAGCTGGCGATGATGCCGCGGCTCTCCATCGGCACGCAGATGTAGCGATGCTGGTTGAAGGTCTCGGTGACCACGTGGGCCGCGCTGGCGAAGATCTCCTCCAGCGCCGGATTGGACTCCGGCATCAGCGGATTGCCGGCCGGCAGCGACGCCGCGACGTTGCTGCCCCATTCCGGGTGCACCAGGTTCTCGGTGTCGGCGGCGACGCCGTCGAAGCCGAGCCGCTCGGTCAGCACGGCCTGCTCGGTGTCGAAGTCGACGTCGATGAGGTCGACGCCGTCTTCGGCCACGTAACGCGAGGTGGCGATGACCATGGCCAGGGCCTCACCGGTCCAGCGCACGTCGTCCTCGGCCAGCAGCCGCCGCGGCGGCTGCGGCGCGTCCGGGCCGATCATGGTCTGCCACCAGGATTTGACCTCGTAGTTGAGGTCCTTGCCGGTGTAGACGGCGATGACCCCGTCCAGGGCCTGAGCGGCTGAGACGTCGAGCTGCGCGATCTTGCCGCGGGCCACCGGGCTGCGCAGGAAGGCCACGTGCAGCGTGCCCGGCCAGGCCACGTCCTCGACGTAGCGGCCGTTGCCGGTGATCAGCCGCAGGTCCTCGCGGCGTCGCACCGACTGCCCGACATAGCGTCCGGCGGCCTGGTGCTCGCTCATACCGCGCCCCGGACAACGCCGCCGTCGTCGACCAGCTCCGGCGGCGCGGCGGCTTTGTCCCGAAGCTCGATGGCCAGCGAGACGGCCTTGATGATGCCCTGGTAGCCGGTGCACCGGCAGAGGTTTCCCGAGATGTTCTCGAGGATCTCCTCCTGGCTCGGGTGCGGGTTGGCGTCCAGGAAGCTCTCGATGCTGACGATGAAGCCGGGCGTGCAGAAGCCGCACTGCAGGCCGTGGCACTCGCGGAAGGCCTGCTGCACACTGCTCAGCTCGCCGTTGCCGGGAGCGATGCCCTCGATGGTGGTGACCTCGCTGCCGTCGGCCTGCACGGCCAGCATCAGGCAGGAGCGCACGGCCGCGCCGTCGACGATCACCGTGCAGGCGCCGCACACGCCGTGCTCGCAGCCTAGGTGGGTGCCGGTCAGCCGGCAGTCCTCTCGCAGCAGGTCGGCCAGGGTCTTGCGCCCCTCCACCTTGGCCAGGTGGGTCTGGCCGTTGACGGTCAATTCGACGACATGCTCGCTCATGACTTCCCCTCGATGCAATCGGTCAATGCGCTACGGACGAGATCGGCGCCGACCCGAAGGCGAAAGGCGCTACTGGCGTGGATGTCCCCGGGCGGCTCTAACC
>JAOPUY010000618.1 GCA_025963265.1 Frankiales bacterium
TGCGGACTCGCCGGCTCGATGCTGCCGAGCTTCCAGAGCGAACCGCTCAGCGTGGTCGTCGTGCCGTTGCCGTTGACCACGAATCGCATCCGGTACACATCGCCCGGGGTGTAGGTGACTCCGGGCACCGTGACCGTCTTGATGGTGGTCTCGACGCTGTTGACCACCCGCGACAGCGACAGCTGAACCGCTCCGGTCGCCAGGCGCACCTGCTTGAGCCGGTAGTCGCTGGTGGCCGAGTGGCGAGCCATCAGCGTGGTGTAGACGCTGCTGTTGATCGCCGACGCCGAGGTGTCGAGCACGATGTTGACGTTGGCCTGCGAGAGGCTGTTCAAGTACGCGCTCGGACCGGCGGCCGCTGCCTTCAGCGCAACGCTGCCCGCGCCGTTGGCGACACTGAACAAGCTGGCCGAGCTGACGGTCCAGGAGCCGCCCAGATCAGCGGCGCCCCAACCGGTGGCTGCGGTGCGGGTGAAGCTATCGGCGGCGAGCGTGGTGACGCCCGGCGCCGTCGTGGTGACCTGGTGGCTGACCGAGTTGGTCAGACCGCCGTTGTCGGTCACCGTGAGCTTGACCGTGAACGTGCCCGCCCCGGCGTAGGTGTGCGTCGGGTTCATCGACGTGCTGCTGGCGCCGTCACCGAAGTCCCAGGCGTAGCTGGCGATGGTGCCGTCGTCGGTCGAGCCCGAGCCGTCGAAGGTGGCGACCAGGTTGGCGACGCTCGAGGTGAACGCCGCGACCGGAGCCTGGTTGACCGGGGTCCCGCCGGCCACGGTGACCTGGTGGGTCACCGTGTTCGTCGCGCCCTGGTTGTCGGTCACCGTCAAGCTGATCGTGTACGTGCCGGCCGCGCCGTAGGTGTGCGCGGTCGGAGTCGCTCCGGTGGCGGTCGCGCCGTCACCGAAGTTCCAGGCGTAGCTGGCCACTGAGCCGTCGGAGTCCGAGGACGTCGAGCCGTTGACCGTCACCGCCAGGTTGCTGACCGCGGTGGTGAAGGCGGCCGAGGGCGGCAGGTTGGCCGGCGTGGCGCCGACCGGGGTGATCGACAGGTTGTCGTAGCTGACCACAACCGGCGCCGTCGTGCTCGAACCGGACAGGTAGGACTGGAAGCCGAAGCTGCCAGCGCCCTGCAGGCTCGCCGTCGTGTCGGTCGCGGTGATCTGCGCCGTCGTCGGCTCGGTGGTGCCCGACTTCCACAGCGAACCGCTGAGCGTGGTCGTCGTGCCGTCGCCGTTGACGATGAAGCGGAGCTTGTACACGTCACCGGGCGTGTAGGTCACGCCGGCGATGGTCACCGTCTTCAGCGTTGTCTCGGTCGTGCCGACCACCTTGGTCAGCAGCAGTTGCACCGCCCCGCCGGCCACCAGGTGCTCCTTGAGCCGGTAGTCACCAGTCGACGTGTGACGAGCCATCAGGGTGACATAAGTGCCGCCGCCGGTGGCCGCGCTGCTGAAGGAGGTGTCGATCACCGCGTTGATGTTGGCCTGAGCCAGCGAGCTCAACAACGCGGTCGGACCGGCGCCGGCGGTGGCGATGTTGACCCGGCCGGTCGTGCCGTTGACCGAGAAGTTCGACGCGCCGCCGGTGACGGTCCAGGCGCCGCCGAGATCGGCGGTGCCGAAGCCGCTGGCCGTGGTCCGGGTGAAGGTGTCAGTCGCGTAGGCGCTGGTCACCGGAGCCGAGACGGTGACCGTCTTGGACAGCGAGCCGGTCGCGCCCTGGTTGTCGGTGACGACCAGCGAGACCGTGTAGGTGCCCGCGGCGGCGTAGGTGTGCGTCGTCGGAGTCACCCCAGTGGCCGAGCTGCCGTCGCCGTAGTCCCAGGCGTAGTTGGCGATAGTGCCGTCCGGGTCGTTGGAGCTACTGCCGTTGACCGCGAGCGAGAGGTTGCTCACCGAGGTGACGAAGGCCGCCGTGGGTGACTGGTTCGCCGGCGCCGTGACCGTCACCGGGTGCGTGATGGTGTTGGTGCCGCCGGAGTTGTCGGTGACCGTCAGGCTCACCGTGTACGTGCCGCTGGCGGCGTAGGTGTGCGGCACCGGCGTCGCGCCGGTGTCGGTCTTCGAGTCGCCGTAGTTCCAGGCGTAGCTGGCGATCGTGCCATCGCTGTCGGCCGAGGTGGAGCCGTCGACCGTGACGGCCAGGCCGTTGGTGGTCGAGGTGAACGCCGCCGTGGGCAGCTGGTTCACCGGCGCGGTGACCGTCACGTTCTGAGTGACCGTCGCCGTCCCGCCCTGGTTGTCGGTCACCGTGAGCTTCACCGGGTAGGTGGCGCCCGAGGCGTAGACGTGGGCCGGCGGAGTCGCTCCGGTGGCCGTGGTGGAGTCGCCGAAGTCCCAGGCGTAGCTGGCGATGGTGCCGTCCGGGTCGTTGGAGGACGTGCCGTTGACCGTCACACCGAGCCCGCTGGTGGTGAAGGTGAACGCCGCCGTCGGCAGCTGGTTGGCCGCCGCGACCGTGATCGGGTGGGTCACCGCGGTGCTGGCCAGGCCCTGGTTGTCTGTCACGGTCAAGCTGACCGTGTAGGTGCCGGCCGCGGCGTAGGTGTGCGCCGGGTTGGCGCCGGTGCCGGTGGAGCCGTCACCGAAGTTCCAGGCGTAGCTGGCCACGGTGCCGTCCGGGTCGCTCGAGGTGGAGCCGTCGAACGTCGCGGCCAAGTTCGCGGCCGTGGAGGTGAAGGCCGCGGTCGGCGCCTGGTTCGGAGCCGCCACCGCGCTCGAGGCCGCGTAGTGCGCCGCGATCTGGGCCGGGGTCAGCACCGTGGAGTAGACGGCCGCCTCGTCGATGGAGCCGGCGAAGTAGTAGCTGTCGCCTCCCCAGTCGGTGTCACCGCCGATTCGCCAGTAGCCGCTGTAGCTCTGCGAACCGGTCTGGGCGTTGGTGGCCACGAGCTGGTTGTCGACGTAGAGCTTCATGCCGTCCGGGCCCTGAGTGGCGACCATGTAGTGCCACTGGCCGTCGTTGTAGGCGGCCGGCGAGGTGGCCAGGTTCTCCTGCCCGGTCCAGGTGCCGAACTCCAGCTGACCGTCGTTCTCCATGTAGACGTGGTGGTCGTAGTTGGAGCTGTTGCCGTTCTGCTGGTTGCCGAAGCCGATCAGCTTGCCGCCGTGAGTCGTGGTCGTGTTGAACCACAGCTCCTCGGAGTAGACGCCGGGTGCGGTGACCAGAGCGCCCGAGGCCAACGTGCCGCCGTTGCCGTTGAAGGTGGCTGCGGTGCCGGTGGCGCCGGTGACCGGCGACGCGGTGCCGAGGGTCTCCCCGCCGTTGTACACGCCGTTGTTGCCGTTGCCCGACGAATCGACGGCGGTGGTGCCGGTGGTGTCATCCAGCCGGTAGTACAGGTCGGGCGAGTCGGCGTAGACCGCCTTGCCGTACTTGTCGCTCGGCGCCGGGGTCGGCGTCGGCAGGTTGCCGCCGGCGTCGATGAAGTGCTTCTGCACCGTCGCCAGGTTCAGCGCGGTC
>JAOPUY010000159.1 GCA_025963265.1 Frankiales bacterium
CGTAGGCCACGCCGAGCGGCTGGCCGGTTTGCCGGATGCCCATCGCCAGGCCGCGTTCGTGCGGGGCGAACCAGCCCAGCACCATCCGCCCGCTCGCTGCGTTCACCGAGGCCGCGGCGGCTCCGGCCAGGACTAGCAGCAGGCTGAGCGCGGCGAGCGTGTGCGTTCGGCTGCCGACGACCAGGAAGACCGCGGCTAGGGCTAGGCCCGCGAAGATCACCCAGCGCTCGCCGAAGCGGTCGGCCAGCGCGCCCCAGCCGATCAAGGTGAGCAGCAACCCCAGCGCCGGGGCGCCGACCAGCACCCCGGCTTGGCCGAGGGAGATGTGCAGCTGCTCGCGCAGCTGGGGAACGATCATGGCCAATCCGTAGACGAACGAGCAGGTCGCCGCCTGGGCTAGCAGCCCGAGCGCCAGAATCAACCATCGCCGTCGGCCCACCCCGCTCATTCGCCGCTCCCCTCATCCGCCTGGTCAAGGCGACCCTACCTAGCCTCTCGCCTGATGAGAAATGTTTCCCGCATATTGAGACGCTGCCTCAGATGCGCGTTCGCCGCACCGGGCGGCAGCGCCGCCCCGCAAAATCGTCCACCTGGACGAAATTGACGCCCACACCACCACCGCCGCCCCGCAAAATCGTCCACCTGGACGAAATTGGGCGGCTGTGGAAGCACAGCGAAGAGGGGCCCCGACTAGGTCGGAGCCCCTCTTTGACGCGCTGCTTACGTTTGCTCTAGTCCAGGTTGTCGGCCACGGCCCGCAACAGGGTCGCCACCTTCTTGCCCTCCGAGCGGTCTGGGTAGTGCCCGCGGCGCAGCGAGTTGCCTACCTTGTCCAGGAGCTTGATCAGGTCCTCGACGATGGGGGTCATCTCCTCGGCGGGACGACGGGTCGCCTTGACGACCGAGGGCACCGGGTCGAGCAGCCGCACCTGCAGGGCCTGGTTTCCCTTTCGCCCTTGCACGACGCCGAACTCGACCCGTTGACCGGGCTTGAGCTCGGCGACGCCAACCGGCAACGCGTCCTTATGGACGAAGACGTCAGCGCCCTCGTCGTCGGCGAGGAAGCCGAAGCCCTTCTCGCCGTCAAACCACTTCACCTTGCCGGAAGGCATGAGTGAACACCCCACTACTCGTCTGATCGCCACAAGAAAAACGCCCGCACGTCGTGCGGACGGCAATATCACAGAATATCTCGGTCACAGTACAGTTCGCACCGGAGATACTGGGAACATGTCCAGCTCCCTCACCCCCGACTTCACCTCAGAAGACCGACCAACAGCCGCGCGTCGGCCGTGGGCCGTCCGGCTCGGTTTCGCGTTGTTCGCGGTAGGTCTGGTCTTCTTGATCCTCACGGTCATCCCCTTCTTCTTCGACGACCACAACCGGTCGCTCTGGCTCAATCTGGGCTGCATGCTCGCTCCGCTCGGTTTCGTGGTCGCCGTCATCGGGGTCATCCGGGCCGGCCGGGCCGAGCAGCGCGCAGCCTGGCAGGCGGTCAACGCCGCCGGGACTCCGAGCCGGCTCGGCTGAGCCGAACGCCGCTAGGCCGACTTGCCCAGCCAACGCCGCGCGTCGGCCTGGATCTGGGCCGGCAGCTCAGGCGCGCTCAGCAACTTCGCGGCCAGGGATCGATCACCGGTCATTGCCTGAAATGTCTCGGCGACCGTCAGCCCGTGCTCGGGCCGGCTGAGCACGGCGATCGGCTGACCCGCCCGGACCTCGCCCGCGGTCACCACTCGCAGATAAGCGCCCGGACGAGCCGCGTCGGTGAACCGCTTGACCAGGTGGTCGACGCCCCAGAAGGCGGCGAAGGTCGCGCACGGGATCCGCGGCCGGCTGACTTCGAGCACCGCGCCGCCGATCTGCCAGCGCTCGCCGATGACCGCCTCGGAGACGGCCAGACCGCTGGTGGTCAGGTTCTCGCCGAAGCTCCCGGGTTGCAACGCGAAGCTCAGCTCGGCGCCCAACTCGCGTTGCCACCAGCTGGTGTCGGCGAAGTCGTAGGCGTAGGCGGCTTGATCCGGTCCGCCGTGATGGCGGCGGTCGCACACCGTGTCGCCGACGACGCCGAGTTCAGCGAGCAACACGGGCTGGTCGGTCGGCCGCTTGTCGATACCGGTCGGCTTGGCGCGAGGATCACCGCGAACCCCGGCCGGTCGCACGTCGGTGCGCACCGTCGCCAGGTTCACCGCCAGCAGCGTCGCGGTGCCGGAACGGTCAGCTGCCATGACTGTCACGATAGCCGCGTGGCACACTGGATATTCGCGGTGAGCGATCGGTCCGGGCGAGGAAGAGCCTCCTCAGGCGGTCGGCTCGGCCCCGCACAGCAGCGTAGACACAGAAGGCGGGCAGACATGGCAGGCACGGTTTCGCCGCAGGGGCGGACTCCCCAGCTGAACTGGGACGAGGAGTACCCCGACCACCCGGTGAACGAGCTCCTCGCGCAGAACCCGGGCGCGCAGAGCCCGTTTGGCGACGACATCACCTTCCCGCTGCCCATCGAGTCGCTCTACTACGAGCACCCAACGCCGGCTAACCGCCCGCACCTGGCCGGACACTAGATTTCACGGCCCGCGATTTCACGGCCCGCGGTCGACGCTTCGCCAGGACGAGCTTGTGGCCTCTGACGCGTCAGGATCCGCGCCCGCCGCGACTCACGCCGCGGCTTCGGCGACGACGCCAGCCGCGTCGCTGACGGACGCCCTGCGCCGGGCCACCGACGCCGAACTGATCGCGCTGCTGCGCAAACGGCCCGACCTCGCGCTACCCGCGCCCGTCGATCTGGCCACGCTGGCCAGTCGGGCCAGCGTCCGCTCGTCCATCGCGCGGGCTCTCGACGGCCTGGACGCCTTCACCCTGCGAGTGCTGGAAGTCGTGACCGTCCTGGGCTCGGGCACGGGCGTCGACGAGGTCCGCGATTGGTTCGCCGAGGTCGCACCGGCGACGGTGCTGGCGGCGGTCGGACGGCTGCGCGATCTGCTGCTCATCTGGGGCGAGGACGACGACCTGCACCCGGCGGGCGCGGTCCGCGAGGTGCTCGGCCCCTACCCCGCCGGCTTGGGGCGGACGGCGGCCGATCTGTTCGCGATGGTCAACGACATGGCGCTGGCCCCCTTGCTGCGGCGGCTCGGGCTGCCGCCGGCGACCCAACCGGCGTCGGGGCGGGCGGTCACGGCCGAGATCCTCGAGCGGCTGCCGGAGTTCCTGGCTAACTGCGACGAGGCCGAGCAGGCGATCTTGGGCCGACTCGCGGTCGGACCGCCGATCGGCGTCTTGCGCAACGCCGCCAGCGGGCAGGGCCCGGAGGCGGCCAGCCCGGCCCGCACGCTGGTGCTGCGGGGCTTGCTCGTCCCGGTGGACCGCGACACGGTGGAACTGCCACGAGAGGTCTCCCTCGCGCTGCGCAGCCAATCGGCCGGGCTCGTGGACCCCCGCCCGCCTCAGGTCGAGGTCACTGATCGGGAGACGTCGGTGATCGATGGCGGCGGCGGAACGGCGGTGCTCGACACCGTGCGCCTGACCGAGCTGCTGCTCGAGTCGATCGCGCACGAACCGCCCGTCCAACTCCGGGCCGGCGGCCTTGGCGTGCGCGACCTGCGACGGTTGAGCCGGGTCCTCGACACGAGCGAGTCGAGAACCGCCCTGCTGCTAGAGGTCGCCTTCGAGGCCGGGCTGCTGGCGCCGACGGCCCACGCCGATCCGTCCTATCTGCCCAGCACCGAGTACGACGCCTGGCTGCGCCGCGACACCGCCGCGCGCTGGGT
>JAOPUY010000273.1 GCA_025963265.1 Frankiales bacterium
CTCACCACGGGCGGCGAAGATCTGCTCGTTGAGCAGGGCGTAACGCGGGTTGGCGCTGAGCGCATCCAAGCTCAGGTGCTCGGGGGTCAACGTGGGCAGGATTCCGATCATGACGATGTGCGCGCCCAGTTCGGCTGAGCGGTGCTCGGCGTCGTTGAGGCTGGCCCGCAGAGATCGCTCCAGGGCGGTGACCGCGTCACCCCGCCAGCTCTGCGGGGGCACGTTGATCTCGATGTTGAACCGGCCCAGCTCGGTCTGGAAGTCGGGGTTGGCGATCGCTGAGAGCACCTGAGCGTTCTGCATCGCCGGGTCCTGCCCGTCGTCGATGAGGTTGAACTCGATCTCGACGCCGGTCATCGACGGCTCGGACTCGAAGCTCGTCTCAGCGAGCATTCGGGCCAGCACGTCTAGCCCGAGGCGGATTTTGCCGCGGTGGATGCGGCGGTCCTCGCGGCTGAACTCAGTCTGCTCGACTTCCTCGCCCATCCTCGCTCCATTCTGTGCCGGTCGGGCTCTGCAAGGATGGAACCATGAACTTGGACCGCAGTGTCGAATGCTGGCTGACGGATATGGACGGCGTGCTCGTCCACGAAAACCACGCGTTGCCCGGGGCGGCGGAGTTCTTGCAGCGGCTCATCGAGCGCGAGCGCCGATTCTTGGTGCTCACCAACAACTCGATTTTCACGCCCCGCGATCTGGCGGCGCGACTGCAGCGGTCGGGATTGACCGTTCCCGAAAGTGCGATTTGGACCTCGGCGCTGGCGACGGCGACGTTCCTGAAGGACCAGCTGCCGGGTGGGTCGGCGTTTGTGATCGGCGAGGCCGGTTTGACCACGGCCTTGTACGAGGCGGGCTACACCTTGACCGACCGAGAGCCCGACTTCGTGGTGCTGGGCGAAACCCGCACCTACTCATTCGAGGCGATCACGACGGCGATTCGGCTGATCTCGAAAGGGGCTCGCTTCATCGCGACCAACCCGGACGCCACTGGGCCCTCGGCTGACGGGCCGATGCCGGCGACCGGCTCGGTCGCCGCGCTGATCACCCGGGCGACCGGAGCCGATCCGTACTTCGTGGGCAAGCCGAATCCGATGATGTTCCGCAGCGCGATGAACAAGATCTCCGCGCATTCGGAGAACACGGTGATGATCGGGGACCGGATGGACACCGATGTGGTGGCCGGGATCGAGGCCGGTTTGGAGACCATCTTGGTGCTCACCGGATCGACACGTCGCGAGGACGTCAGCCGGTTTCCGTTCCGCCCAGCCCACGTCCTCGACTCGATCGCTGATGTCATCGAGCTGATTTGAGCCCGCGCCCGCCCCGCCCGCACCGAGCCCTAGTTGGGCTGGCAGGCGCGGGGCGCGCTACGCGGGGCGCTCAGGACTACTTGGAGAAAGCGTCCTTGACCTTCTCGCCGGCCTGCTTCAGATCAGACTTGGCCTCGTCGGCCTTGCCCTCGGTCTGAAGCTGCTGGTCATCGGTCGCCTTACCCGTGGCCTGCTTGACCTTGCCTTTCGCCTCTTCGGCGGCGTTCTTGATCTTGTCGTCGAGTCCCATGACGGTCCCCATATCTTCCGGCGCAGGGCCGGATTCTCGACACCCGGCGCCGGCCGATGAACCTGGTCCTCGCGCCCGAGGTGCCGCGGACAAGGCTGCCGGGTTGAGCCTGTGTTCGACGCTACGCCGCGAACCGACGGTCGGCGAACCGCGGCGGCGGATTCTTGGGGTCTCAGCGGAACACGATCGTGCGGTGACCGTTCAGCAGCACCCGGTGCTCGGCGTGGGCCTGGACCGCGCGGGCCAAGCCCACCGACTCGACGTCGCGTCCGACCGCGGCCAGCCGGGCGGGGGAGTGCGCGTGGTCGACCCGAGCGACCTCTTGCTCGATGATGGGTCCCTCGTCGAGATCGCTGGTGACGTAGTGCGCGGTGGCGCCGATGAGCTTGACGCCGCGGTCATAGGCCTGGTGGTAGGGCCGGGCGCCCTTGAAACTGGGCAAGAAGGAATGGTGGATGTTGATCGCCCGACCGCTGAGCTCGGCGCACAAGGTGGGGGAGAGCACCTGCATGTAGCGGGCGAGCACGACGAGTTCGACCTGCTCGCGGTTGATCAGCTCGAGCAGGGCGGCTTCCTGCTCGTCGCGATTGGCCGGCGACACCGGCAGATAGTGGAACGGCACGTCATACGCTGCGGCCAGCCCCTCCAAGTCGCGGTGGTTGGACGCTATCGCCACGATGTCGATGGCCAGCGCGCCGATCCGCCAGCGGTAGAGCAGGTCGTTGAGTGAATGCCCGAACTTCGAGACCAAGATCAACGTGCGGACCAGGTCGGCGCTGTCGTGCAGCTGCCAGGACATCTCAAATCCAGCGGCGATCGGCTCGAAGTCGGTTCGTAGCCGCTCGGCGCTCAGCCCGTCCGCGACGCTGTCGAAGTGGACGCGCATGAAAAACCGCTCGGTCGCGGCGTCGCCGAACTGCTGACTGTCCAGGATGTTGCACTCGTGCTCGGAGAGGTAACCGGTGACGGCGTGCGCAATGCCGATGCGGTCGGGGCAGGCCAGCGTCAGAACCTGATCAATCATGTGATCACCGTAATGTCAGCCAATGGCGCCGAGTCGTGCGGCACTTGCTTGTGTGGCTGTGGCTGTGGCTGTGGCTGTGGGCTGTGGCTTGGGCTGCCGCCGGTGCCGGCCCGGGTTGAGTAGGGTTGGACCATGCCCGATCCTTCTGAAGCCAGCAGCGGTTCGAAAGCCTCCTCCGACGAGGCGGCGCCGGTCGAGGGCGTCGAGCCTGCGGCGTCGGGCGGCGAGGACGTCAAAGCTAAGTTCCGCGAGGCGTTGGCCCGCAAGCAGGGCCAGCGGGCGGACGGCGTGGGCGGCAACGGGCCCGGCGGCAGCAAAATCCACGAGGCACACAACCGCGCCGGCGCGAAGCGGCAGTTCCGGCGCAAGAGCGGCGGCTAAGCCCTTAAACCGCATCGCCGCACCGCCGCATCGCCGCATCGCCGCATCGCCGCATCGCCGCACCGACCCATCAGCCGTCAGCCGCGAGCGGGAGCCGCGAGCCGCGAGCCCGCAAAATCGTCCATATGGATGAAGTTGCGCTGCCCAAGGCCCCCCGACCGCGCAGAATCGTCCATATGGATGAAGTTGCGCCGCCCAACGCACCCCCGGCCGCGCAGAATCGTCCATATGGAGGAATTTGCGCGGTGGCGTGGAGCGGCGGCAATGACCGGTTTAGCCACCCGGCTAGCTTTTCTCATGCCACATGAGCAACAATATTCACGTACGCATCACTAGATCGCCGTATCGCCAGAAGACCTGCAATGGCACCGCTTGGGGAAGACGTTGCCGTCGAGGTTCTGGAGGTGCGCGATGTCTGCTGGTCAGGTGGCGTCAGCTACCAAAGGCGTGGTGTTCATACACTGCTGCCCGCCCGCCATCGGGCCCCACGTGGAGTGGGCGCTCGCCGGCGTGATGGGCCGTCCCTGCAAACTCGAGTGGACGTCGCAGCCATCCTCGCCCGGTCACCTGCGCGCCGAGGCAGCCTGGGTCGGCCCGGCCGGTATGGGGGCCAAGCTCGCAGGCTCGCTGCGCTCCTGGCCGATGCTTCGCTTCGAGGTCACCGAGGACGGCACCTCCGCCACCGATGGCGAGCGCTTGGCCTACGTCCCCGGGCGTGGCTTCCACCGCAGCGTCATGTCGGCCAACGGCGATGTCGTCGTCGGCGAGGAGCGGCTGCGCGGCCTGCTCGCCCGGGCCCGGTCCACCGAGGAGTTCGCCCACGGGCTGCACGAGCTGCTGGGCACCTCGTGGGATGTCGAGCTCGAGCCCTACCGAAACGCCGGCGACAACGCGCCGGTCACGCTCTTCCACAAGGTCGTCTGACGTTCGGGTTGCTGTAAATGTGCCCGGGTCGTCGACCTGACCCGGGCACATTTACAGCAAAACGCAGCGCAAAACGCGACGCAAAACGCGG
>JAOPUY010000349.1 GCA_025963265.1 Frankiales bacterium
CCGAGGACGACAAGGTCGCCATCGCCGAGCAGTACCTGCTGCCACGTCAGTTGGAGCGGGCGGCGCTCAGCGACGCCGAAGTGCAGATCACCCCGGAGGCGGTGCGCCAGATCGTGGCCGACCACACCCGGGAGGCCGGTGTGCGGCAGCTCGAGCGGCTGCTGGCCAAGGTGCTGCGCAAGGTGACCACTGAGTTGGCCGCGCGCACGCCCGACAGCGCCGAGAGCGCCGACGGCGCTGACAGCGCGGCGGGACCAACCGAGCAGATCGTGGTCGGCCCCGAGCAACTGCGCAAGTACCTGGGTCGGGCCCGGTTCACCCCGGAAAGCCACGAGCGGACCTCTGTGCCCGGCGTGGCGACAGGCCTGGCGGTCACCGGTCTAGGGGGTGACGTCCTGTTCATCGAGGCCAGTGGCATCGACGGCAAGCAGGAGTTGACCCTCACCGGCCAGTTGGGCGACGTCATGAAGGAGTCGGCGCAGATCGCGCTGTCCTACGTGCGCTCGCACGCCGAGGAACTGGGCGTCGATGTGGCCAAGCTCAACCGGAGCATCCACGTGCACGTCCCCGCCGGCGCCGTCCCCAAGGACGGTCCGTCGGCCGGCGTCACGATGGTGACGGCCCTGGTCTCGCTCGCCACCGGGTTCCCGGTGCGGTCCGAGGTGGGCATGACCGGCGAGGTCACCCTGAACGGGCGGGTCTTGCCAATCGGCGGGGCGAAGCAGAAGCTGCTCGCCGCTCAGCGCAACGGCCTGACCACGGTGTTCCTGCCGGCTCGCAACGAGCCGGACCTGGACGACGTGCCGGCCGACGTGCTGGCCGCGGTCGAGGTCAAGCTGATGAGCGACGTGGCTGACATCGTCGCCAGTGCGTTGGACCGCACCAGCGGCCAGATTTCTGACGCTGCCTAAGCAGCGCCGCCTGGGTGGTGCTCGGTAATGTCATGACCGGGAGGTCCTGACATGGCAATCGTCACCCGAGGGTTCGGCGGCCGGGGTCGCGGCAAAGAACGCGACCCCCGGCTGCCGCCTGGTCAGTACGACGTTGGCAAGGATTGGCCGGTCCTCACGGCCGAGGTGGGCGCGCGGTTCACTCTGGACCGCTGGAATTTCACGGTTGACGGCCTAGTCGATCAGACGCGGGTCTGGAGCTGGCAGGACATCAAAGCCCTGCCCAGCTCCCGCTACGAGGGCGACATCCACTGCGTCACCACGTGGTCAAAGCTAGCCACCAATTTCACCGGCGTCAGCGTCGACCTTCTCCTGGATCAGGTGAAGCTCGGCGCTGACGCCGCTTTTGTGCTGGCGACCTCGACGACCGGCTACACGACCAACCTGCCGCTAGAGGACCTGCGGGGCGGTAAGGCCTGGTTGGTCTGGGAGCACGAGGGCAAGCCGCTTTCGGCCGAGCACGGCGGACCGATCCGGCTGCTCGTCCCGCATCTGTACTTCTGGAAGAGCGCCAAGTGGATCACGAAGTTCACCGTGTTGAACTACGACGAGCCCGGCTTCTGGGAGCGCAACGGCTACCACGACCGCGGGGACCCCTGGAAGGAACAGCGGTACCGCGGTGACTGAGATCGAGGTCTCCGACGGGGTGGTGGCCACCCGCTGGCAGCGGGGGACGGTGCGCGAGCTGCGTCCGATGTCGCCCGACCTGGTCGCGCTGCGGATCGAACTTCCGGACCGGATCCCGCACCTGCCCGGCCAGCACTATGTGGTGCGGCTGACCGCCGAGGACGGCTACACCGCCTCGCGGTCCTATTCGATCGCCTCGGCGCCCAGCGACGAGTTGCTGGAACTGTGCGTTGAGCGGCTGCCCGACGGCGAGGTCTCGGGCTACCTCTACGACGTGCTCGAGGTCGGCGACGAGATCGAGGTCCGGGGGCCCATCGGCGGCTGGTTCGTCTGGGACGGCCGCACGCCGGCCGCCGGCATCGGCGGCGGCTCCGGCGTGGTCCCGTTCGTCTCGATGCTCCGGCACGCCCGAGACCTGAATCCCGCTGGACTGCTCAAGCTCGCGGTCTCGGCCCGCACCACCCAGCAATTGCCCTATGCCGACGAGCTGATCTCCTACGGGGCTACGGTCGTGATGACCGGGATGCCCGGTGGGCGGCGCCTCGACGCGACCGATCTCGGCCCGCTGCTCGGCGGGGTCGCGACGGCCTACATCTGCGGGTCAGCTGGCTTTGCCGAGGCGATGTCGAGGCTGGCCGTCGACCTTGATTTCCCCGCAGCCCAGGTGAAGGTCGAGCGCTTCGGCCCGACTGGATGACCCACACAGCGATGAGGAGCGGTAGCGACATGACCGACGTGACACAGACAGGCAAAGCCCAAATCGGAGTCACCGGGTTGGCCGTGATGGGCCGCAATCTGGCTCGCAACCTGGCCCGACACGGCTACCCGGTGGCCTTGCACAACCGCTCGTACGCCAAGACGAAGAGTCTGGTCCACGACCACGGCGACGAGGGCGTCTTCCTGCCGAGTGAGTCGCTGACCGACTTCGTGGCCTCGCTGGAGCGACCGCGGGCCATCATCATCATGGTCAAGGCCGGTGACGCGACTGATGCCGTCATCGATGAGCTATCCGGTCTGCTCGAGCCGGATGACATCGTCATCGACTGCGGCAACGCCCACTACGTGGACACGATCCGACGAGAGAAGTCCCTGAAGGAGAAAGGGCTTCACTTCGTCGGCAGCGGTGTCTCCGGCGGCGAGGAGGGCGCCTTGAA
>JAOPUY010000355.1 GCA_025963265.1 Frankiales bacterium
TCGAGGACCGGACCGATCAACTGGCCGTGCGGGCGTGGAATGGCCTGAGCGCGCGCGAGTGCGTCGATTTGCACGCGCTGCTGACCGGATTGAGCGCTCGGCTGATCGAGGGCGGCCACATGCGGGCGGTGACCGCCGTCGGCGCGCCTTGGCCGCCGCCCCCGCTTTTAGGGGCGCCGGCCCAGTGATCAGCCGCCGCCCCCGCTTTTAGGGGCGCTTAGAAGTCAATGACGACCTTGGCCGCCAGCAACGCGCTGATCCGGTCCTCGGGGTAACCGAGCTCGCGCAGGATCATCAGCGTGTGCTCGCCGACCGCGCACGGGTTGCCGGCGACGGTGGCCGATCGAGAGAACCGCACCAGCGGCGCCAACCGCGGCATCTCATCCAGCGTCGGATGCACGCAGGTCGCGGAGAAGCCAGATAGCTGGCCGACGCTGCCCTCGTCGAGGAAGTTCGCCTCGACCGGTCCGGTCATGACCTCGACGCCGGCGACGTCGGCCGTCCGCAGCAGCGACTCCCACTCAGCCGCCGAGCGGGTTCGGAACACCGCCGACAACGCCTCGATCAACGCGGCGGCGTTCGCCTGTCGGCTGCTGACGCTGTCGAACCGGGAGTCGGCCGCCAGGTCGACGGCGAGCTCGCCCGATCCGGCCAGCGCGGCGGCCAACCGCAGCCACTCGTGCTGCTGGGCCGCCGCCAGGAAGACCCAGCCTTCGCTGGCCTCATACAACCGATAGAGCGGACCGATGCCGTAAAGCTCGTCGTCGGCGGTGGGCGCGGCCCCCCGGCCGGGATAACGCACCATCTCCTCGGACAGCGCATGGGTCGCGGTCGAGAGCATCGTGGTCAGCATCGTCTGGGCGCCGTGCCCGCGTCGCCGGGCCAGCAACCCCAGCGTCAACGCGGTGCCAGCGGTGACGGCGGCGTAGCCATCGGCGTTGCCGACCCCCATCACGCCCGACATCAACGCGACGGCCTGCCGTTTGATGGCGGCCAGGTCCAGCTGCTGCCCGACGGTGATGAGCTTGTTGGAGTTGCGGTCGACCAAGCCGACCGCCGCGCCGATCGTCGGCGCGTAGGCCGGTCGATGGCCGCACGGGCCGTCCTCGCCGTAGCCCGGCGCGGTGAGGTAGATCAGGTTCGGGTTCACCGCTTGCAGCGACGCCGCGTCCAGTCCGAGCCGTTCGGCCACGCCCGCCCGGAAGGACTGCAGCACGATGTCGGCATTGCGGGCCAGGTCGTAGACGATCTCGCGGCCAGCGTCGCTGGCGATGTCGACCGCGATGCTCTGCTTGCCGAGCAGCGCTTTGATGCCGGCCACGTCCGGGAAAGGCAGCATGTCGCGCATCGGATCGCCCCCCGGCTCCTCGATCTTGATCACTCGCGCGCCGTAGTCGGCCATCAGGGTCGCGCCGAATGGGGCAGCGTAGTAGGTGCCCAACTCGAGCACGGTCAGGCCGGCCAGCGCGGCGGGCTGAGCCGTCAGGGCCACCGGCTCGGCCCGGGCCGGCGTCGGCGGCTCCGCCAGTTTCCCGGTCGGGCCGGCGGTGGCGAGCGCGCGCAATTGCAGTCCGTGCTCGTCCCGCCGCGGCGCGGGCACTCCGAGCTGAGCCGGCGTGCCGTCCATCCGGACCACGGCCGCGGGCTGCGTGACCAGGCCCCGCTCGGGGTCGGCGATGTCGACCACCATCTTGTTCCACACGGTCTGCGGGTGATCCAGGGCCTCGCTGCCGCGGCGGAACGTCTCGGCCCAGACGTTCGGATCCTCATCGAAGAGCCGTTGCCACTCGGCCAGCGGTTTGGCGTTCACCGCGAGCAGGAGCCGTTCCCAGAACGCTTCGCGTTTGTCTTGCTCGTCGAAGTTGGGGGCGCCGCCCCACTCCTCGTCGGTGAGCATCCAGCCCAAGTCGAGCATGTTCATCATGGCGCGGAACAGCCGGTCCACGACCTGGCTGAATTGCAGCCAGTGCCCGTCGGCGGTCAGCGCGATGAGCAGTCGGAAGGACAGGCCGCCGGTGGGGACGCCGCCCTGGGTGAGCGGCGCCTGGGTGAAGCCGCCACCGAAGCGCTCGGCGATGACCCGGGCGTACCAACCGAAGGTGTCGTGGACGGTGATCCCCTGCGCGACGCTCGTCTCGACCTGCTGGCCGAGGCCGCTGTCCTCGCGTTCGATGAGCGCGGCGAGGATCCCTTGCAACGCCAACTGGGTCGCCGGGAAGGATCCGTAGAGCGCGGACGGAAGGGCGGGACGTCCGCCGCCGGCCATGTTCTGGACCTGCCAGAGCACGCCGGTCTTGGCCATGATGACGCCCTCGTAGCCTTGCAGGCTGGCGTAGGGCCCGGTGCGGCCGAAGCCGGTGATGGAGGCGAACACCAAGCCGGGGTTGGTCTGACTCAGCTCGGCGTACCCGAGCCCGAGCCGGTCGGCGACTCCGGGCCGAAAGGTCTCGATGACGACGTCGCTGCCGATGGCGAGATCGCGTGCGACCTGGTTGTCGGCCGGGTCGCGCAGGTCGAGCTCGATGCTGCGCGAGCCTCGGGCCCAGAACGGCCAGGCCGGTTGGTCGCGCAACGGACTGCCGCCGGGCCGCTCGATATGGATGACCTCGGCGCCGAAGTCGGCCAGCAGCTGACCGGCCTGGATGCCCGGTTGGGTGGGAGACAGCAGCACCACGCGAAGGCCCGACAGCGGCCCGTCGGGTTGGTCTGAGGTTGCCTGCGCGTCGGCCATCTCAGCTGGGTCCGATGTGAATCCGGGGCGGCGTCATGCTTGCAGTTCTAGCGAAGATGGCGCGATCCGTCTACCGAGCAACGCCGAATTGGCAGCCAATTTCGTTTACGCCGTAAATCTCCGCCGAGACACGCTGACGAAGTGCTTGTCGGGTCAGAGGGTCCCGGTGAACAAGATCGTCTCGGCCACGTCTCGGAGCTTGAGCCGGTTGCGCTGGCTGTGGGCCTTCAACGTCTCGAAGGCCGCCTCTTGGGTGAGCCGGTGCGAGCTCATCAGCACGCCGATGGCCGCGCCGATGCGTCGGGCGCCGTGCAGCGCGAGTTGCAGGTTGGCGATCTGGTCGCGGTCGAGCAGGCTTTGCGCCTGCAACCGGTCGATGAGGATCCGGTCGACATCGCCCTGGTGGCGCAAGGCCGCGATGGCGGCGCGGTCCTCGAGGACCTGCTGCGCGAGGATCGCCACCGATTGCTCGTGTTCT
>JAOPUY010000362.1 GCA_025963265.1 Frankiales bacterium
CAACGGAACCAGTTCCAGTCGCATGTCCACTTGCACTCCTTCGTCCGGCCCGGTTCGCGGCATCATCGCACGACGGCGGCACCAAGGTCCGGGCCGCCACGGCGGGGTGAGGTCCGCAGATCTGCGCGAGGCCCGTGAGATCATGGCTACAGACCCTGCGGCCGTCCCAAGACGAGAGGACCTTCGTGCCAGACGTCCTCCTTCCGCCCTCGGGTCAGACCGTGGTAATCCTCGACGAGGACGGGCACGAGCACCGAAGCGTCGTCGAGGCGGTCACCGATGAGCAGCGGATGGAGCTGCGGCGGCCGGCCGGCCTCGCGATCGGCGTCCCCTTGCTGATCGGCGACGTCATGACGCTGACCTGGACGGCCGGTGAGAACACCGTCGGCATGGTCCGAGCGCGACTGGTCGCGATGCGCCGCCACGATGAGCTGGCCGTCTGGGATGTCGAACTCATCGGAGAGCCCTGGAAGATCGAGCGCCGGGCGCATGTCCGGGTGAACGTCGACGGGACGATCAGGGTGAGCCAGGTGGTCGACCAAGACGCTCCGACGGCCGGACGCAGTGCCGAGGGTTCACTGGTCGACATCAGCGAAGCTGCGGTGCGGTGCGCGTTGGACGCCCGCGAGATCTGGGCGTCGCGGCGCAACTCTCACGTGCTGGTGGTCTTCGAGCTGGGCGGGCATGCCTTCGAGTTGCCCGGACGGGTCGTCGCCGGCGAGATCGCCCGGCGCAACAGCGGCCTACGCGACGTCGTCGTGAGCTTCGACCAGCCGGCGGAGGGCCTTGAGCCGCTGCGGGACTACCTGTCCCACGCTGAGCACTAGCAAGGGCGCTGATTCGGTCGGCTCAAACGGCGCGCAACGCGGAGTCAATCAACTGCTTGAGCAACTCGTTGACATTGGTTTCGGGCGCTAACCGATACAAGAGCCGTCGACCGAGGCGTTGCGAGGTCACGAACCTCGCGCTCCGCAGGCGCGTCAGGTGATAGCCAGCGGTCGGCAGGCCCAAGTCGAGCGACGCCGCGACACTGCTGACGTCCCGTTCGCCTTCCGACAGCAGCCACAGGATCTGAATCCGGCTGGGGCAGGCCAGCAGGTTGAACCACTCGGCCGCCGCCGCGAACGCCTGAAGCTCGCGGGCGGTGGCGGTTCGCGGCTCAGTCATTCGGCCACGAGATGACGCCGCGGGCCCGTAGATCTTCGATCTCCTCGTCCCGGTAGCCCAGTTCCCGCATGATGTTCTTGGTGTGCTGACCGATCAACGCGGCGGCGCCCAGCGTCGGCTCGGAATCGCCTAGGCGGACGATCGCCCCGTGCCGCTGGTGGGTTCCGAACAGCGGATGCTCGACCTCGCCGACGAATCCGTTCGCGGTCATCGACGGGTCGGCGATCATGAACTCGGAGAACGGCTGCTCACTCACCGCCACGCAGGCGACGTCTCGCTCGGTCAGGTGTCGTTCCCAGTCGGCGGCCGTCCTGGCGGCGAACTCGGCCGCCAGCAGTTGGGCCAGTTCCTCATCGTGCGCCCGCCGCAAAGCAGCCGTGGCGAACTTCGCCCCATCGCTGAACGCGCTGCGACCGCGCGCCGACACCGCGTCGGTGAGGCTCGTCCATTCGCTTTCGGTCAGGCAAGCGAGGAACACCCAGCCTTGCGCGGTCGGGTACAACCGGTAGAGGGCCGAGAGCCCGTTGGCCTCGTCGTCCATGCCCAGCTCGTCGGGCTTGCCGGCGTAGGTCAGGAACTCCTGCGACACGACATAGGTGTTCGTCCCGAGCATCGTGGTCTGCGCGTACTGCCCTTGGCCGGTGAGCGTCCGCGCTAACAGCGCCAGCACCGACGCCGTGCCCACCGCCAGCGCCGCCCCGGCGTCGGCGTTCACCAGCGGATGGGCTTGCCGCAGCGAGGCATCCTCGCCGCGACGGACTGCCTCCTCGACCGTCAATTCCTCGACGTGGTCGAAGGCGCGATCCCAGCCGAGCTGCCGGGCTTGGTGCCCCACGCCCACGCCGATGGTCGGCGCGTAGGCCGGTCGCCGGGAGGACGGTCCGCTGCGGCCGTAGGCCCCGGCGTAGAGGTAGACGAGGTCCGGGTTTTCGCGCACCAGATCGGGGTAGTCGATCTGCATTCGCTCGCTGGCGCTTTGCCGGAAATTGCGCATCACCAAATCCGCGCGTCGCGTCAACCGCCGGACGATCTCCAGGCCCTCAGGGGTCAGGAGGTCCACCGCGATGCTCTCCTTGCCCTGCAGGGCCTTTACCCCAGCGAACTCCCGGACCCCGGATTGGGAGCGATGCGGGTCTCCGGTGATGGGCTCGACCTTGATGACCCGCGCGCCGAGATCGGCGAGCAGCGCAAGCCCAAACGGCGCCGCGTAAAACCAGGCCAGCTCAACGGCAGTGATGCCGGCCAGCGGCGCCTCACTCGTGCGCTTGCTCCGCGCCGAGGGATTGAGCTTGGATAGTTCGAGGTCGTTGTCCGCGCCCAGGCCAGGCGCGGCCGCGCTGATCGCCGCCGGCGTGGCGGCTAGGGCGACCAGGGGCCCGAGTTGCCTCGTCGGCCCGCGAACCGGATCGTCGATGACCACGACCTCGCCGTTGTGAATCAGCTGCGGGTGGCGCGTCGCCTCGCTCGGCGTTCGATAGGGCTCCGCGGCGACGTCCGGCTCAGCGTCGAACACTTTCTCCCAATGAGACCAGGGCTGTTCGGCTATTCGCGACCGCACGGCGCGGGTCTGCGTCTGGGCCGGTTGATCCCGGTGAGCGTGGTACCAGTCGGTCAGTTCGGTGGCGCGGAGGAACGCGGCCAATTGGTGCGGCAGGAAATTGCCGAACTGCAGGCATCGGCCGTCCCTGGTGAAGGCAGAAATACCCGCGATCGGTGGGTAAATCGTCGGCCCGGACGCCAGCGGCGTCGTCCGTTCGAACCTCTCCGGCGGCACCAGCGGCTCTAACCAACCGTAGAGGTCATAGGCCGAAAGGCCTTGCACAAGGCTCGTCTCGACGCGCTGTCCCACGCCAGTCGACTGCCGTTGATGCAGGGCGGCGAAGATGCCCTGCAGCGCGCCGTTCATGGCGCCAAAGCTGGCGGCCGCGATGGGTGAGAACCGAGGTCGGTCGGGGCCGTGGAAGAAGCCGGTCTTCGCGCTGACGACCGCCTCATATCCCTTGAGCCGGGCGTACGGGCCCCTCGTCCCAAAGCCCGTGATGGAGCAGGTGATCAGGCGTGGGTTCGCCGCGGACAACCGCTCATGGCTCAGGCCGAGTCGCTCAGCGACGCCAGGACGCCAATCCTGCACGAGGATATCCACGCCGGCCGCGAGCTCGCGGACCCGCAACTGACCAGCCTCAGCGGTGAGGTCGACGGTGACGCTGCGTTGGCCTCGATGCCACATGGCGAACGCGGGATTCGCCCGGAGCGGATCTCCGCCGGGGCGCTCCACCCTGATGACCTCCGCGCCGTTGTCGGCGAGGACCATCCCGGTCAGGGCGCCAGCCAGGTTCCCGCTGAGGTTCAAGACCCGCAGCCCGAATAGCGCGGCGGCGGATTCGTCCACGGCCGAATCGGCGTTCGGGATCGCGCCTTGACTCGTCACTGTCTCACTTTCCCGTGCGGTAGTCGGCCAACATGCACCTCGTCGGTGGCCTGAGCCAAGGAAGTGCCTCTGGTTATACACCGTCACTTTGACGGTGTATACACCCTCGTCGGCGCCGAGCCGGAATCGCGCCGCCGGCGGGTAGACGGTGTCTAAACTGTTACATCTTCGTGGTTGACATCACTGTGAGCCGGACCATAGCGTCCTGCTAGACGAAAGTCGTCAACACGTCGAAGCGGCCAAGGGTCATCGACGAGTCGCCCACCGACACA
>JAOPUY010000401.1 GCA_025963265.1 Frankiales bacterium
CGCCCGCGACGGCTCACCGAAAATCGTCGACCGCTGCACCCTGCCGCTGACCGGAAAGGCCTGCGTCAATCGAGTGATCACCGATCTGGCGGTCATCGACGTGACGCCGGCCGGCCTGGTGCTGATCGAGGTCGCGCCCGGAGTCACGGCGTCCGAGGTCCAGGCCGCGACCGGAGCGCCGCTGGCCGTCCACTCCGAGCTGCGGACGATGACCGGTCCTAGCTGAGGTGGAACTCCACCCGGTAGAGCAGGGTGTCATCGGCGATCGGGCCGGCGTGCGCCGCCCGTTCGCGCAGCGCCTCCCGGTCGCGCTCCCCCGCTAGACGCACATCCTCCGCGGTGATCGCGCTGAAGGGCATCAGCTCGATCGAGTCGATCTCGATCTGCGCCGAGCCAACCGCGTACCGGCCGCCGACCCGCACCTGCGCCCGGCTCCACAACCGGAAGGAGACGGTGATCTGCCCCGCCGCCACGGCCGGCCGGAGCTCGCGACTGAATTGCACGACCTCGAGGGTAGAGCCCGCGATCAGCCCATCGTCTTGGCGCCGTCGAGGGACTCTCGGATGATGTCGGCGTGCCCGGCGTGCTGAGCGGTCTCGGCGATGATGTGCAGCAGCGCCCGCCGGGCCGACCAGCGCGCGTCCGGCTCGAACCACGGCGCCGCGGGCAGCGGATGGTCGACATCCAGATCGGGCAGCTCAGCGACCAGCCGATCGGTCTCGCCGGCCACGATCTCGTAGGCCTCGAGGAGGTCCGGCAACGTCTCGTCGGGACCCATCGTGAACTGCGCTTGCCGCGCCTGCATCTCGGCCTCGCCCCAGGCGTCCAAGTCGAAGGACGGGAAGGAGACGGCGCCCTCAAGAATGAACCGCGCCCATTGCGCTTCGGCGGCGGCGACGTGCTTGATCAGGCCGCCCAGCGACAGGGCGCTGACGGTGGTCTGCTGGCGGGCCTGCTCATCGGAGAGCTCACGCACGGTGAAGCGCAGGAAGAACCGGTGCCCGGCCAGGGTCTGCAGCAGGTCGTCGCGTTCCCGCGTCGTGACTTTCGTGGCACTCATGTCGGTGACCTCTCCTCGGCTCTGGTGGATATCCACGACGCTACGAGCAATTGGTGCCACTTTCTGGCCGCAATGGCGCCAGACTTGAGGCATGGCCAACACGAGCTCGCGGACGCTGCGCTTGCTGTCCCTGCTGCAGAGCCATCGCTCGTGGTCGGGAGCTGAACTGGCCGAGCGCTTGGCCGTCTCGATCCGGACCTTGCGCCGCGACGTCGAGCGACTGCGCGAGTTGGGCTACCCGGTCGAGGCCCAACCCGGGGTCGACGGCGGGTACCAGCTGACCGCCGGCGCCGCGTTGCCGCCGCTGGTGCTGGACGACGACGAGGCCGTCGCGCTCGCACTCGGCCTGCTGAGCGCGAGCCAGAGTTCCGTCGCGGGGATGGCCGAGGCCTCGGTCCAGGCCTTGACCAAAGTGGTGCACGTGATGCCCAAACGCCTGCGTCGCCGCATCGACGCCCTGCAGGCCACGATCGAGCCGGTCGGCTGGGGCTCGCCCCCGACCACGGTCGACTCCGGTGCCCTGACCACGGTGGCGCAGGCCTGCCGGGACACCGAGCGGATCGAGTTTCGCTACACCACGGCCGCGGACGTCGAGACCGACCGCCGCGTCGACCCCTTTCGACTCGTCTCCCTCGCTCGGCGCTGGTATCTGCTCGGCTACGACCTCGACCGCCACGACTGGCGGATCTTCCGGCTCGACCGGCTATCGGGACCGCGTTCGACCGGGCTGCGGTTCGCGCCGCGATCGCTGCCGGCAACCGATGCGGCCGCCTTCGTCCGCGCGCGGTTGGCCACGAGCTGGGGTCAGCCGTCCATCATCGCGACGGTGCGCGCTCCCGCGCAGCTCGTCGAGTCCCGGATTGGCCGCTGGGCGACGGTGCGAGCGGATTCGGACGACGTCTGCACCGTCTCGATGAACGCGGACGGCTTCGAGTGGGCCGCCTTGGCCCTGGCCATGACCGGCGCCGAGTTCCAGGTCGTCGAACCAGTCGCCTTCCGCGAGTACCTGGCCGACTGGGGCGGTCGGATCGGGCGCGCCGTCTCCGCGTGACGGCGTGAGCTGCTAGACCGCGTCCGGCACGGCCTCGGCGACGTCGTCAACGGTGCCGTCGAGGACCGGGCTGTGCGCCAGGGGGCTGACCCGCTCGAGCAGGAGCAGCACGAGCGTGCCGCCGATCACGAGCAGGACGGCGCCGACCCGGAAGGCCAGCACGTACCCGTGCGTCGCCGCGACCGCGGGCAGCACGCCGTCGTCGATCTGCCCGGCCGCGTGCCGCAGCCCGAGGGTCACCAGCACCGAGAGCCCGAGCGCGCCGCCGACCTGCTGCATCGCGCTCTGCACGCCCGACGCGAGCGAGGAATCCTGGGTGGTGACCTCGTGCAGGGCCGCGTTTCCGGTCGATGGGAAGCTGAGCCCGGAGCCGAGGCCGAGGACGATCATCCCGGGCAGCACACTC
>JAOPUY010000436.1 GCA_025963265.1 Frankiales bacterium
CATTCTGCTCATCGTCGGGTTCGTCGTCGGCTCCGGAGTCCTCTGGTCGATCGGCATCCTGCTAATTCTCATCGGCGCCGTGCTGTCGTTGCTGGGCCTGATCGGCCGCGAGATCGGCGGCCGGAAATACTGGTATTAGCCGGAGGCCGCCCGAATGCGGGCTAGCTCGGCTAGCTTGGCTGGGCGGCCAATTCGGCGTTGGCCCGGGCCGTGGCGATCGCCAGCACGCGTCCGGCCGTGGCCAACTCATCGGGGGTGAAGCCGGCGTAGACCCGGGCGCCGATGGCAGCGCCGTAGCGGCTGGTCTCGTCCTGCCGGGCTCGACCCGGCTCGGTCAGGCGGACGACCGTGCCGTCGACCGCTTCAAGCAAGCCGGCTTCGAGCAGTTCGGTGACCGGGGCCAAAGCGGCCGCCTCGTCGATCTTCAGACCGTCCTGCAGCCGCTCGGCGATGCTCGCCCGCGTCGTCGAACCGCCCTGGGCCGCGGTGAAGTTCAGCACCAGGGACTGCAGATAGGACAGGCCCGCCGGCGCGAGGGCCTGCTCCAGCACGGCTTTGGCGGCGTAGTGCGCCAGCGCGACGACCTGGCCGTTCACGGTGGGCACGGTGGGCACGGTCGGCGCGGTGGGCACGGTCGGCGCGGTGGATGCGGTGGGAGAGGACATGGTCATTGCTCCTTCGGGGAGGGATCGAGGGGTAGGTCGAGCAGTGTCCGCAGCTCGCGGGTGAAGGCTCCGGTCCGTGGACCGTCTAGCCCGCCGAGCGGCTCGAGCAGCTGGTCCAGCAGCTGTTGGACCACGCCGATCGCCTCGGCGGTGATCGCCCGGCCGCGCGAGGTGAGCGCGAGCTGGACCGCGCGGCTGTCCTGGGGGTCCCGGGCCCGCTCGATCAGGCCGGCCGCCTCCAGGGTGCGGACGAGTTTGGACACGTAGAGGGCTTCGAGCCCAGTGTGGTCGGCGAGCCGTCGCTGACTCGGACCGCTGCCGCCGCCGGCGGTCAGGCCGTACAGGGATGCCAGCAGCGAGTACTGAGCGTGGGTGAGGCCGAGCGGCGCCACGGCCCGGTCCACCGCCACCCGCCATTTCATCGCCAGCCGCCAGACCAAAAATCCAGGGGTCGGACCGGGTATGCGGGCCGAGTCCTCGGGCGAACCGTCTGGTGTCGGGCTCATAGGAAAGTACAGTACATGGCTATAGTAGCCATGGCTAGTACCTGCGGTGTGGGTTCGCGGAGCCGTAATCGGGGCGGTGATCGGGGCCACGGTGACCGCCGGGTGACGATAGGCGTTGGTAACCTGCGAAAGATCGAGTCTCCGCCAGGACCTGAAGGAGCACATGCGAATGCGGGAAGCGTCAGCGCGTCAGCTGCCCGACCCCGTGGTCCGGCCCGGTGGTCCGACGACGAAGAACGACATGGATCTGACAGCGATATGGATCTGACGAGGAACGCCCACGGGGCGGCCGATCTCCGGCGCTGGGTGACGGGCGAGAACTTCGGACTCGAGATCCCGGGCGACATGGAGGCGCTGCTTTCCACCGGCACCGACTTCCTGACCCGAGCGTTTCGGGCCTCCGGCGCACTAGCCGCCAGCAACAGCGTCCGGGGCATCCTCGAGGTGGAGGAGTTCGTCGGGGGCGGCAGCGGCAAGAAGTTCCTGCTGAGCCTGGAGTACGAGGAGCCGCAGCCCGGGCTGCCCGAGCAGCTGTTCATCAAGTTCTCGCGCAACTTCGACAACGAGTTGTGGGACCGGGCGCGCTTCATGATGGTCTCAGAGGTGAACGTCGCGCTGCTGTCCACCGCACCGGAGTTCCCAGTGCCCGTGCCAGCGACGCTCTTCGCCGACGTGGATCCGGAGTCCTACACCGGGCTCGTCATCTCCGAGTGCATCACCTTTGGCCGCAACGGCGTGGAACCGCTCTACCTCAAGTGCATGGACTACGAGGTGCCCGATCAAGACCACCCGGTGCCCGATCAGGTCGGCCACTACACGGCGATCGTGCGGGGACTCGGCACCTTGTCGGGCGCACATCGAGCCGGCAAGCTCTCGCCCGACCTCGACCGGGAGTTCCCCTACCACTACGACCAGGCGGTGGCCGCGGGCGGGGTGGAGGTGCCGGAGGCCAAAGTCATCGAGCGGGCCACCCGGATGTTCGACTTCGTCGAGCGCTACCCGAAGCTCTTTCCCCCGAACGTGCGCACCTCAGAGCTTCGCGAGCAATTCATGCGAGACATCCCCGAGGTGGTTGCCGCCGGCGGCCGGATCAGGAAATTCCTCCACAGCAATCCCGACTTCATCGCGTTCTCCCACTGGAATGCCAATATCGACAACTGCTGGTTCCAGCCTGGACCGGACGGTTCGCTGCAATGCGGCTTCCTGGACTGGGCCAACGCCGGGCAGTTCAGCGTGGCTCAATCGATCACGGGCGCGATCAGCGGGGCCGAGCCACTCGTCTGGGATGAGCATCTGGACGAGTTGTTGAACGCGTTCATCGAAGAGTATGCCGGCCAAGGCGGGCCGCTGCTCGACCTGGACGAGCTGCGGCTGCACGTTCTGTTGATGACCGCTTCCGGTCTGGCCTGGTCCATGGGAGCTCCCCTCGCGGTGGAGCGAGCCTTCGCCGACATCGATGATCTTGTCGGCCATCAAGACGGCCGCTTCCGATACCACGAGAATGCGCGGATCCAACTGCACATGATGACGAGAATGCTCAACCTGTGGCAAACGCGGAAGCTGGGCGATGTCGTCCGCGCGTTCAACGCGCGCTAGTACTTGCCGCGCTTGCCAGCAGCTCCATTGGTCATTGGCGCTTGCGCCGATCTGCTTTTCGGGCGCCGGGAGCGCCAGCCGTAGCCAAACCCCCAGCCGTCAGGACGAGGCCGATCGCTGATTTCATGCCGGCGAGGTACTCGGCCCGGTTAGCGGTTTGCTGCTTGATGCCATAGGAGGCGGCCTGCAGCACCTGCGCGGACTGCTCGACGGTGACGCCGGCGACTGGCCATCGCTGCGAGCCCAAGGCGTCGCTGAGCCGGGCGGCGACCTCGGCGACGATGAGCGCGTCAATATTCACCACCGACTGCGGAACCAACGCCTTCGCCGTGCTCAGCAGCTCGGCCAGCAGATCCATCGACTCGCGCGGCATCGTCTCCTCGAACGCGGCCAGCAGCTGCTCGTCCAGGCTCAGCCCGTCCCGCCACAAGGCGACGTGCGCGGCTTGCCTGGTCGACTCGCACAGCCGGTCGACGACCGCCCCGAACAGCGCGTCCTTGCCGGGGAAGTGCAGGTACACCGCCTGCCGGGACAACTTGGCCGAGGCCGCGACCGCGTCCATCGAGGCCTTCTTATAGCCGAAGCGCAAAAAGATCGGGATCGCCGCCTCGACGATCTCGTCCTGACGGCTCGACGGCGCGGGTGGGACTGGGTCGATCTTGCTTGGGGTCACCTGACGTACTTTACAGCGCTGCGTATTTCGGTCTAGGTCGTCCATCGTGCCTGATCGGCCGCAGCGCTCGGCCCGCTAGCGAAGCCGACTTCATCGACTCGGTTGGGGCGACCGGCCGCGGTCCGCGCGCGCCCGTGGTTGGTCGAGCCGATACATTCGGCGATTGAGCGCGGCTCGGGCCCGAAACGGCAGGAACCGGGTGACGAGGCCGTCGACGACTTTGGCGTCGGCGGCCAGGTTGTACTTGAAACGCGGTTTGCCGGTGTCGACGATCTTCACGATCTTGTCGGCGACCTGGGCTGGCGTCCGCGGAAAGCTCAGTCCGTCCGAGCTGTTGCTCATCGACGTGAAATGCTCGAGATAGGGACGGTAGCGGTCCTGACCCTCGGGCGGCATCGAGTCGAGGCTGGCCGTCGCGCTGGCGGAGGTCTCCTTCAGCAGCGGTGTCTTGGTGACCCCCGGGACCGCGAGCACTGTGTGAATGCCGAGCAGGCCGAGGTCGTAATACATCGATTCGGTCAAGCCGATCACGCCGTACTTGCTGGCGTTGTAGAAGCCGATGTACGGCGAGGCCCACAGGCCGGCCCAGGACGCGACGTTCACGACCCGTGAGCGCTCGGAGTGCGCCTCGTTGTATCGGCGCAGCAAGGGAATGCAGGCCTGGGCCACCAGATAAGGCGCGATCAGGTTGACGTCGATGATCTCGCGGACTCGGTCGAGCTGCGCGTACTCGAAGGGCGCGGTGTAGGCCATGCCGGCGTTGTTGATGACCGCGTAGAGCCCCTCGCCGCCCACCGTCTCATCGATCCCGGCGATCGCCCGCCGGATCTGGTCGGGATCGCTGACATCGAGCGACACCGGCAGCACGTTCGGCAGCTCGGCCAGGGCGGCCCGATCGCGTTGGTCACGATAGGTGGCGAAGACGGCGTAACCGCGAGAACTGAGGGCCCGCGTGGTCGCCTGGCCGATGCCCGAGCTCGCTCCGGTGATGAGGACGTGCTTGGTTCGTCGGTGCTCAGGGGCAATGTCGAGTTGGGGTTCGCTGTTGGTCATGTTTACGTAGTTTACAAACCTACGCCGCTCTGTCAAGTCAGTACGAGAGCCCCTCCTTTGACCCGGGCGTGAAAGCCACGGGTAGGTGCTCGACCGCGTAGACATCACCGGCGTCCGCGATCCGTTCGATCGGCCCGGAGACTTGCACGTCAGGCATCCGACGCAACACCTC